>NZ_SJOR01000010.1:0-89968 GCF_012027715.1 Massilimicrobiota sp. SW1139
CTCTTTTTACAAAATTCTATTTTTCATTGGATTTATCAATGTTTTTTTATTTGTAATTTTATAAAGATTCAATCATAAATTTAAAAAATAAAACCCCACTAACTGAGTTAATCCTCCGTCATTGGGGTTTTGCTTGAATCACCAATCTTTTAATTATTTGATTTTTTTATAAAGATCAATAAATTCTTGTGCTAAATCAATAACAACTAATGCAGTCATTAAATGATCTTGAGCATGTACCATTAATAAGTTTAATGGAGCTTTTTCTCCTCTAATTTCAGCCTGAATTAATTCAGTTTGTGCATGATGTGCTTCATTTACAGTTTCTTTTGCATTTTGTAATGATTCATCAGCCTTATCTAAATCACCAGCTTTTGCATATTGAATAGCTTCGATAGCAGAGCTACGTGCACTTCCACTGTTTACGATAAGGTTAATAACTACTTGTTCTTGTTCATCCATTTTCAATTTCTCCTTTAACAAACAAATTCAGAATTACTCTGTATATTTATTTTATCAAATCAACTTTATAATTTCAACTATAAACACTAAAGAAAAGAAAAATGTTTAAGTGCTTTCAATATACCATCGCAATCAACATTATCCGTAATATAATCGGCAACTGCTTTTGTTTCATCAGCAGCATTACCCATGGCAATTCCTAATCCAACAAAAGAGAGCATTTCAATATCATTTCGTCCATCTCCAAATGCAATCGTATCTTTAATATTTTTGCCTAAAGCTTCAACAAGCTTTTGAATTCCTTTTGCTTTAGATTCACCTTTTAAAGTTAAATCAAAAGATAATCCACTTTGATGCTGTTGAATATCAAAATAAGGTGATAATGTTTGATACATTATTTCTCTATCATCAAGAGAATTTAAAACAATCATCCCAATATATGTTTCAATCTCATCAATTTGATATGAATCAATAATGATTTCATCTTTCATTCCCCAATTATTCTTAAACTCAATATGTTTAGGGTTTTGTTTATTTAAAACATAAATATGATCATTGCCCTCAAAATAGTATGCCAGGTTTCTTTCAACACATAGCTGATGTGTTTTTTCAATAGCTTCTTTTGGAACAACCTTTTTATATATTTCTTTCCCTTTATATTCTACATAAGCGCCATTACAAGTTACATAACCACTAAAAGGATAATCCATAACTCCATCCACAATAAAGCATTTACATCTTCCAGTCGCTAAAAAAACATCATGTCCCTGTTTCTTCAGTTGATCCATCCCATAACGGACATCATTTGGGATACGATATATACCTTTATTACATTCAATAAGTGTTCCATCTATATCAAAGAAAAATAATTTTTCCATACTCCACCTCCATACCTTAACATCATAACCTTTTTATAAAAAAGTGTAAACAAAAAAGGTATCATGACGATACCTTTTATTTCAATTATTCGATAACTTCAGTAACTGTTCCAGAAGCAACAGTTCTACCACCTTCACGAATTGAGAATTTAGTACCATTTTCAATTGCGATTGCGTGGATTAATTCAACTGTTAATTCTACGTTATCTCCTGGCATAACCATTTCTACACCATCTGGTAATTCGATAACACCAGTGATATCAGTAGTTCTGAAATAGAATTGTGGTCTATAGTTAGAGAAGAATGGTGTATGACGTCCACCTTCATCTTTTGATAAAACGTAAACTTGGCATACGAATTTTTTGTGTGGATGTACTGATCCTGGTTTAGCTAATACTTGTCCACGTTGAATTTGATCTCTGTTGATACCTCTTAATAATACCCCTACGTTATCTCCTGCTTCAGCGTAATCTAATAATTTACGGAACATTTCGATACCAGTAGCAACTGTATTTTGAGTTTCATGAATACCAACGATTTCGATTGGGTCATTTAATTTTAATTGTCCTCTTTCAACACGTCCTGTAGCAACTGTTCCACGTCCAGTGATTGTAAATACATCTTCAACTGGCATTAAGAATGGTTTATCAGTATCACGAGTTGGAGTTGGAATATAAGTATCTACAGCTTCCATTAATTCATGAATAGCTGGTACCCATTTTGGATCTCCTTCTAATGCTTTTAAAGCTGATCCACGAATAATTGGAGTGTCATCTCCTGGGAATCCGTATTCATTTAATAATTCACGAACTTCCATTTCAACTAATTCGATTAATTCGTCATCATCAACCATATCACATTTATTTAAGAATACGATGATGTAAGGTACACCTACCTGACGAGATAATAAGATGTGTTCTCTTGTTTGTGGCATAGGTCCATCAGTAGCAGCTACTACTAAGATAGCTCCATCCATTTGAGCAGCACCAGTGATCATGTTTTTGATGTAGTCAGCATGACCTGGACAGTCAACGTGTGCATAGTGACGAGTTGCTGTTTGATATTCAACGTGTGCAGTGTTGATTGTGATTCCACGTTCTTTTTCTTCAGGTGCAGCATCGATTGCAGCATAATCCATTGCTTGAGCATTTCCTTCTTGTGCTAAAACAGTAGTGATTGCTGCAGTTAAAGTTGTTTTACCATGGTCAACGTGACCAATTGTTCCAATATTAACATGCGCTTTAGAGCGGTCAAATTTTTCTTTAGCCATTTAAGCTTCCTCCTATATAAATTTCATTAAATTTTTACATATACATTCTAAATGATTTATCTCAAAAATGCAATACTTTTAGTGGATTAATTATTTCCACCATTTTTCTTAATAATACTTTCTGCAATTGACTTAGGAACTGGTTCATAACGATCAAATTGCATAGTGTAATTTCCACGTCCTTGTGTAAATGATCTTAAATCAGTAACATATCCAAACATTTCAGATAAAGGTACACTTGCTTGTACTAAAACAGCGTTTCCTCTTTCTTCTTGTCCTTCAATCATACCACGTCTAGAAGAGATATCTCCCATAACGCTTCCTAAGTATTCAGAAGGTGCAGTGACTTCTACAGCCATAATTGGTTCCAAGATAACTGGATCACATTTTTTACCAGCTTCTTTTAATGCTAAACTTGCAGCTACCTTATATGCCATTTCTGATGAATCGACATCATGGTAAGACCCATCAAATAATGTTGCTTTAATATCTAATACTGGATATCCAGCAATCATACCATTATCTAATGCTTCTTCAAGACCAGCTTTAACAGAACCAATGTATTCTCTAGGGACAGTTCCACCAACTACAGCATCAACGAATTCAAATCCTTTACCTTCATTTGGTTCGAATTTAATCCATACATGTCCGTATTGTCCACGTCCACCTGACTGACGTACGAATTTACCTTCACAATCAGCAGTTTTTCTAATTGTTTCACGATAAGCAACTTGTGGTGCCCCAACATTAGCTTCAACTTTGTATTCTCTCTTTAAACGATCAACGATAACGTCTAAGTGTAATTCCCCAACTCCGGCAATAATTGTATCACCAGTTTCAGGATTTGTAGTGACTCTAAATGTAGGGTCTTCTTCAGCTAATCTTGCTAAACCGTTACTTAATTTATCTTGGTCTTGTTTTGTTTTTGGTTCAATTGCTAATTCGATAACTGGTTCAGGGAATTCCATTTTTTCTAAGATAATGAAATTCTTTTCATCACAGATAGTATCCCCAGTTGTTGTATTTTTAAATCCAACAGCTGCAGCAATATCTCCAGCGTAAACTTCGCTAATTTCTTTACGTGTATTAGCATGCATCTGTAAGATACGTCCTAAACGTTCTTTTTTATCTTTAGAAGAGTTTAAAACATATGATCCAGATTCAATATGTCCTGAATATACACGGAAGAATGTTAATTTACCAACAAATGGGTCAGCCATAATCTTAAATGCTAATGCAGAGAATGGCTCATCATCACTTGCATGTCTTTCGATTTCGTTACCATCTTCATCTTCACCTTTAATTGATGGAACATCAGTTGGTGCAGGTAAGAAGTCGATAACAGCATCTAACATTAACTGTACACCTTTATCTTTATAAGCAGATCCACATAATACTGGGAATAATTCAACAGCTAATACTCCTTTACGGATTGCTGCTTTAATTTCTTCTTCAGTAACTGGTTCTTCTTCTAAGACTTTCATCATTAAATCATCATCAAAAGATGCAGCTGAATCAATCATTTTTTGACGATATTCTTCTGCTTGAGCTTTCATATTTTCAGGAATTTCAGAATAAACAACGTTTTCACCCTTAGCTCCTTCAAAATGAACAGCTTTCATTTTAATTAAGTCAATAACACCTTCAAATGTATCTTCGGCACCAATTGGTAATTGAATAGCTACAGCGTTAGCATCTAATCTTTTTCCAATAGATTCAACAGACATTAAGAAATCTGCCCCAGTTGCATCCATTTTGTTACAGAAGACAATTCGAGGAACTCCATAAGTTGTTGCTTGACGCCAAACAGTTTCTGTTTGTGGTTCAACACCAGCTTTTGAGTCTAATACAGTAACAGCACCGTCAAGTACACGTAAAGAACGTTCTACTTCAACAGTGAAATCGACATGGCCTGGAGTATCAATGATGTTAACACGGTATCCATTCCATTGTGCAGTTGTTGCTGCTGAAGTGATTGTAATACCACGTTCTTGCTCTTGTTCCATCCAGTCCATTTGTGAAGCACCATCATGTGTTTCACCAATTTTATGAATTTTTCCAGTGTAATAAAGAACACGTTCAGTTGTTGTTGTTTTACCAGCATCAATGTGAGCCATGATTCCAATATTACGAGTTTTTTCTAACGAAAATTCACGAGCCATATTTTTCTCCTTTCAAATATTTCCTCTAAATCATATATTACCAACGGAAATGTGCAAATGCTTTATTAGCTTCAGCCATCTTATGAGTATCTTCTTTCTTTTTCACAGAAGCACCAGTTCCATTAGAGGCATCAATAATTTCATTAGCAAGACGATCAATCATGCTTTTTTCGTTTCTTAAACGAGAATAGTTAACTAACCATCTTAATCCTAATGTCATTCTTCTTTCTGGAGATACTTCAACAGGTACTTGATAGTTAGCTCCTCCAATACGTCTTACTTTTAATTCAAGTACAGGCATGATATTGTTGATTGCTTGATCAAATACTTCCATTGCAGGATTTCCAGTTTTTTCTTCAACTTTTTTAAATGCTTCATATAAGATGTTTTGAGCAACACCTTTTTTACCATCAAGCATGATATTGTTAATTAATTTTGTAACTACCTTAGAATTATAAATTGGATCAGGTAGTACATCTCTTTTTGCTACGCGTCCTCTTCTTGACATCAGTTTTTCCTCCTATCTCTTATTTTTTAGGTTTTTTAGCTCCATAACGAGAGCGTCCTTGCATACGATCTTTTACACCAGCACAGTCCATAGTACCACGAATAATATGATAACGAACCCCTGGTAAGTCCTTAACACGTCCTCCACGAATTAACACAACGCTGTGTTCCTGTAAGTTGTGCCCAATTCCTGGAATATATGCAGTTACTTCCATTCCGTTTGATAAACGAACACGGGCATATTTACGTAAAGCCGAGTTAGGTTTCTTTGGTGTCATAGTGGCAACACGAGTACAAACACCACGTTTTTGAGGTGAACTAATATTAGTTGGTTTCTTTAATAATGAGTTGTAACCTCTATTTAACGCAGGTGATTTTGATTTAGATGTTTTTTCACTACGTCCTTTTCTGACTAATTGATTAATTGTAGGCATGTTTTTCTCCTTTCCTTTCTTCTTAACACACAATTCCGGGTGTTTCATTTTTTGATGAGATAAAATGCACTCTTAGTCGAGTACCGAAAGCAATTATATACGACAAAATTTATAAAGTCAACACTTTTTACTCTTTTTATCAAAGAAAAACAAGATCTTTTTTTAGACCTTGTTTCTTTATTTTATTCTGTTGTTGAAAATTCTTCATCAATTTCAGTACTGCTTAACAAACTTTCTGATAAAGTTTCAGCTTGTAAATGTTCAGCTTCTTCTAATTCCTTTTCTTTACGTGCTTCTTCTAACTCTCTAGCAATCGTTTCAGGTGATTTTAAAGGTCCTCTTAACCCTGTACCAGCAGGTAATAATTTACCAATAATAACATTTTCTTTAAGACCTCTTAATTCATCAACCTTACCTTTAATAGCTGCATCTGTTAAGATTTTTGTTGTTTCCTGGAATGAAGCAGCAGATAAGAATGATTCAGTTTCAAGTGAAGCTTTTGTAATACCTAACAAGATTGGTCTTGCAACAGCAGGATGTTTTCCAGCTTTTAAGGCTTCTTTATTTAATTCAGTAAATTTTTGAACATTAATATGAGTACCAGGTAATGCTCCAGTATCTCCACCTTCAACAATTCTCATCTTCTTCAACATTTGATGAATAATAACTTCAATGTGTTTATCTGAAATTTCAATACCTTGTAAACGATAAACTTTTTGAACTTCTTTTAAGATATAATTTTCTACAGCTTTGACATCAGCAACAGCTAATAATTCTTTTGGATCAATTGATCCTTCAGTAATTTTAGAACCAATACTAACTTCATCACCTACAGAAACTCTTAATTTTGCACCATAAGGTGTTAAATAACTCTTTGTTTCAAGTAAGTTAGAAACCACAACTTCAGCTCTACCATTGTTATCAATGATATTAGAAACTTCACCATCAATTTCAGAAATAATAGATTTTGCTTTTGGATTTCTTGCTTCAAATAACTCTTGAATACGAGGTAAACCTTGAGTGATATCGGCACCACCAGCAACTCCACCCATGTGGAATGTACGCATTGTTAACTGTGTACCAGGTTCACCAATTGATTGAGCCGCCATAATACCAATAGCTTCTCCTAATTCAACTTGTTCACCAGTTGCTAGATTACGACCATAACATTTTCTACAAATTCCATTTTTCGCTTTACATCCAAAAATAGAACGAATTTCAACTTCTTTAATACCTGCATCAGTAATATTCTTAGCAATCGCTTCATCAATCATTTCGCCAGCTTTAACAAGCGTTTCACCTGTTTCAGGATGAACAATATCCTTTTGAGAATAACGTCCCACTAAACGGTCATATAATGGCACAATAACTGAATTATCTGAAGTATTGTACAATTCTGTAACAACAAATCCCTGATCTGTACCACAATCATCTTCAGTAACAATGACTTCTTGAGCAACGTCAACCAAACGTCTTGTCAAGTATCCTGAATCGGCTGTCTTTAAGGCTGTATCGGTAGATCCTTTACGAGCACCATGTGTAGAGATGAAGAATTCAGATGCAGTTAAACCTTCTCTAAATGAAGATTTGATAGGCAACTCAATTGTTTCACCTTTTGGATTAGACATCAATCCACGCATACCTACTAACTGTGTAAAGTTAGAAATATTACCACGGGCACCTGAATCAGACATAATGAAGATTGGATTACGGTCATCAGCTTCAAACTCATCTTTAACGACAGCCTGAACCTGATCTTTAACAGATTCCCATAACTTAATAACGATATTATGTCTTTCTTCATCAGTGATTTTCCCTTTACGATATAATTTCTTGATTACTTCAAGTTTTTCATCAGCTTCATCAAATAAAACGTATTTACTTTGTGGAACCTGAATATCATAAACAGAAACTGTAATACCCGCAATTGTAGAATAATAGAATCCTTGATCCTTTAATTTATCCAACATCGCTGTTGTATCACTAATTTTTGTAGGATCAAACATTTCATTGATAATGTTTCCTAAAGCTTTTTTACCCAATGGTTTAATTAAAGGTTGTGCTTTAATATGTGCTTTAATATCAGTACCCATTGGTACGAAATATTTATCTGGTGTTGCAACTAAATTTTCTTTACTAGAATCATTGATAAATGGGAATGCCCCATCAAAAATCTGGTTAAAGATAATTTTACCAACACTTGTAATTAAATAGCTATTATTTTGTTTTTCAGTAAATGTCTTATTCTTTAAAGATTTTCCTCTAATCGCAATTCTTGTGTGTAAATGTACAGTTTTTGCATCATATGCCATTAAAACTTCATTCACATCTGCAAAAACAGTTCCTTCACCAACAGCCCCTTCATCTTCTAATGTTAAGTAATAGTTACCTAACACCATGTCCTGAGAAGGTGTAACGATAGGTTTTCCATCTTTTGGTCCAAGGATATTGTGAGAACCTAACATTAACTGTCTAGCTTCTTGAATAGCTTCTTCCCCTAATGGAACGTGAACTGCCATCTGGTCACCATCAAAGTCAGCGTTGAACGCTGGACATACTAATGGATGCAAACGAATAGCACGTCCTTCAACCAATTTAGGTTCGAATGCCTGAATACCTAATCTATGCAATGTAGGCGCACGGTTTAATAAGACTGGATGTTCTTTAATGACTTCTTCAACGATTGGCCAAATCACATCATCCATCTTATCAATTAATCTTTCAGCAGCTTTGATATTTGTTGCAATCTGCTCTCTCACTAATCCACTAATCACAAATGGTTTAAATAAATTCAATGCCATTTCACGTGGAATACCACATTGATACATTTTTAAGTCTGGACCAACAGCGATAACTGAACGTCCTGAATAGTCAACACGTTTCCCAAGTAAGTTTTGACGGAAACGTCCTTGTTTTCCTTTTAACGTATGGCTTAATGATTTTAATGGTCTTCCTCCAGCACCTGTAATTGGTTTAGAACGACGTCCATTATCAATCAAAGCATCAACTGCTTCCTGTAACATACGTTTTTCATTTTGGACAATGATTGATGGTGTTCCAAGTTCTAATAATTTCTTTAAACGATTATTACGTGTAATCACACGACGATATAAATCATTCAAATCACTTGTCGCAAAACGTCCACCATCCAACTGTAACATTGGTCTTAAATCAGGTGGAATAACTGGAAGCACATCAAGAATCATCCATTCAGGCTGATTATGTGAAGTTCTAAAAGCTTCAATAGCTTCTAGTCTCTTCAATAATTTAGAACGTCTTTGTCCCTGTGCTTCTTTTAAATCTTTTGTTACTGATTCAAATTCTTCATCTAAATCAACTTTTTGAAGTAAGATTTTAATCGCTTCTGCCCCAGTTTTGGCTTCAAACTGATGACCAAATTTTTCATAACAGTTACGATAATCTCTTTCAGATAAAACTTGTTTATATTCTAAAGGTGTACTTCCTTTATCAGTGACAACATAAGAAACGAAATAAATGATTTCTTCAAGTTGTTTTGGTGACATATCAAGAATAAGCCCCATTCTTGATGGAATACCTTTTAAATACCAGATATGTGCGACTGGAGTCGCAAGTTCAATATGTCCCATACGTTCACGACGTACAGAAGATTTTGTGACTTCGACACCACAGCGATCACAGATTACGCCTTTATATCTGACTTTCTTATATTTTCCACAGCTACATTCCCAATCCTTAGATGGTCCAAAGATTCTTTCACAGAATAGACCATCTTTTTCAGGTTTTTGAGAACGATAATTAATAGTTTCAGGTTTTTTAACTTCACCATAAGACCATTCACGAATTTTTTCTGGAGAAGCTAATCCAATCTGGATTGCTGAAAAGTTATTGACATCTGCCATTCATTATTTCCTCCTATTCTTCGTTACTTTCTTCTTCATCATCAGTGAAGAGTTCATCAATTACAGAATCCAAATCATCAAATGATTCTTCATCTTCAGAGAAATCACCTTCTACCTCAGCCACTTCTTCAGTGACTTCTGGTTGTTCAGGAGTTGTATCAATTGAAGTTGGGAAACGACGTTCTTCATCTTCAATCTTTCTTGCATCTATTTCTTGACCATCTTTATCTAACATACGAATATCTAAAGCTAATGCCTGTAATTCTTTTGTTAAAACTCTAAATGATTCTGGCAATCCAGGTTCAGGTAATTTTTGACCTTTTACAATGGCTTCATAAGTTTTGACACGACCAACAACATCGTCAGATTTAACCGTTAAGATTTCTCTTAATGTATAAGCTGCACCATATGCTTCAAGTGCCCAAACTTCCATTTCCCCAAATCTCTGTCCACCGTTTTGAGCCTTACCACCTAAAGGCTGTTGTGTAACTAATGAGTATGGACCTACTGATCTGGCATGTAATTTATCGTCAACCATGTGAGCTAATTTAATCATATACATAACCCCAACTGAAATATTAGAATCAAAATATTCTCCAGTCATACCAGAAATAACTGGTTGTTTTCCATCAACTGACATTCCAGCTTCTTTCATGATATCCTCAAGATCTTTTGAGTTAATACCATCAAATGCAGGAGTTGCAAAGTACATTCCTAACTCTCTAGCGGCATATCCTAAATGTAATTCCAATACCTGACCAATGTTCATACGTGATGGTACCCCTAATGGATTTAACATGATATCAAGAATTGTACCATCTTCCAAATGTGGCATATCTTCGATAGGTAAGATCTTAGAGATAACCCCTTTGTTACCATGACGTCCGGCCATTTTATCTCCTTCAGAAATCTTACGTTTTTGAACGATATACACTTTAACAACTTTATTAACACCTGGTTGTAATTCATCACCATTTTTTCTAGAGAAGATTTTAATATCATGAACAATACCAGCACCACCATGAGGAACTCTTAATGAATTATCTTTGACTTCTCTTGATTTTTCACCAAAGATTGCTAGTAATAATTTTTCTTCAGCAGATAATTCTGCCTGTCCTTTAGGTGTTACTTTACCAACTAAGATATCCCCTTCTTTCACTTCAGCACCAATCATAATGATACCTTCACTATTCAAGTTTTTACGGGCATCTTCCCCAACGTTTGGAATATCACGCGTAATTTCTTCAGGACCTAATTTTGTATCACGACATTCAATACTATATTCTTCAATATGAATAGATGTATAAACATCTTCTTTCACTAATCTTTCAGACATGATAACAGCATCTTCGTAGTTATAACCATTCCATGTCATGAAACCAACCAATACGTTTTGTCCAAGGGCTAATTCACCTTGTTCCATAGATGGACCATCAGCTAAAATTTCCCCTTTGACAACTTTATCTCCAGCTTTTACGATTGGTCTATGATTAATACAAGTTCCCGCATTAGAAATCGCGAATTTTGTTAAACGATACTTATGTGGACCTGTATCTTCTTCAACAATAATCTTTTTCGCATCAACATATGTGACAATACCATCTTTTTTAGCCACAACTGCAGCTCCAGAATCTCTGGCAGCCTGATATTCCATACCAGTTCCTACAAGAGGTGTGTGTGGATTTAATAATGGTACGGCCTGACGTTGCATGTTGGCACCCATCAAAGCACGAGTCGCATCGTCATTTTCTAGGAAAGGAATACATGAAGTGGCTACAGAAACGATCTGTTTTGGAGAAATATCAATAAAATCAATTTCTTCAGGCTTAGCCATAATATTTTCTCCCAAATGACGGGCAATAACTTGTTCATCCAAGATTTTTCCATTTTCATCATGTTGAACTTTTGCTTGTGCAATGACATAATTCTTTTCTTCATCGGCTGTTAAATAACGCACATCATTTTCGTCAATCACACTATGATTCACTTTACGATATGGTGTTTCAATAAATCCATATTTATTGATTTTTGCATAAGAAGCAAGTGTAGAAATTAACCCGATATTTGGACCTTCAGGTGTTTCAATTGGACAAATACGACCATAGTGAGAGGCATGAACGTCACGGACTTCATAACCAGCACGATCTCTTGATAAACCACCTGGTCCTAATGCTGATAAACGACGTTTATTTGTTAACTCGGCTAATGGATTAATCTGATCCATAAATTGAGATAACTGAGATGATGAGAAAAATTCTTTCATAGCGGCAGTTAATGGACGAATGTTAGTTAATGACTGAGGAGTGACACTATCAATTTCAGATAATGACATTCTTTCTTTAACGACTCTCTCCATTCTTGATAAACCAATTCTAAATTGATTTTGAATTAATTCACCAACAGAACGTACACGTCTATTTCCTAAATGATCAATATCATCTAATAAACCAATACGACTCATTAAGTTGACTCTATCGTCACTTGCTAAATCTAATGAATCATAAATATCAACAAGATTCAACATATATGAATAGGCAGCAATCATATCAGAAATTGTAATATATTTACAATCTAATGATAAATCTGTCCCAACAACTCTCATTTTCTTTGATTTTGTTTCATCAACATAGACTTCAAGCACTTGAATACGTCCATGTGATTTTAAGAAATCATTTGTTTTAATGTCCATTGTATGAGCTCCAGCCTGGAAAACAGGAGCTAAAAGGTCAACTTTATCTTTTGTTAATAAAGTTCCTTCTTTCATGACAACATTTCCATCTATATCTATAACATCCTGAGCTAAAACACGGTTTGTAATTCTATCTAATAAACTCAATTTTTTGCCAAGTTTAAAACGTCCTGCACGCGCAAGATCATATCTTTTTGCATCAAAAAATCTTGTATATAATAAAGTATTAGCACCTTCTAGCGTTGCAGGTTCTCCTGGTCTTAATTTATTGTAAATTTCAATTAAAGCTTCATCAGTATTGTGAGTTGTATCTTTGGCTAGAGTATTTCTAATAAACTCATGATCACCTAACACTTCAATAATATCTTCATCACTGCTTAAACCTAAAGCACGCAATAAAATTGTACCAGGAATTTTACGTGTACGGTCAATACGTACATTTAAAATATCTTTTGCGTCATTTTCAAATTCAAGCCATGTTCCTCTTGAAGGAATCATGCTTCCTGTAAAAACTGTCTTACCACTTTTATCCATGGCATCAGCAAAATATGCACCTGGTGAACGCACTAATTGTGAAACAATAACACGTTCAGCACCATTAATGATAAAAGTACCAGCATCAGTCATTAATGGAAAATCTCCCATAAAGACTTCGTTTTCTTTAATTTCGCCAGTTCCATTATTCACTAAACGTAAAGTAGCACGAATAGGAGCAGAATAATTTGCATCTCTATCTTTAGCTTCATCTACTGAATATTTTGGCTCATCAAAACGGCAATCAACAAACTCTAAAGTTAAAGTTTCATTAAAATTGCTAATAGGATAAACATCGTTAAAAACTTCTTTGATACCTTCGTTCTTAAACCATTCATAAGAATTTGTTTGGATTTCTACTAAATTTGGTAATTCTAAAGACCCACTAATTCTTGAATAATTACGACGATTAATACGACTTTTTGCCTGAGTTACATTTTTTTCCAAGCCCGCTTCACTCCTTATCAATTATCTCTATCTCCTTATTTAAAGCACGCAAAAAACACTGCTTTTTATATATGAGTAGGCATTTTATTATACTAGCATAGAGGCCAGTTGAAGTCAATACCAAATCATAAATTTCAAAATAACTTTTGAAACAGTAAAAAACAGTGTTATTTTACAGATTTTAAAATAAAATATCCTTTATCACGTTTTATAATTTCACAATTTCCAAAAACATCTTCCATTTTTTTCTTAGCTGAAGGAGCGCCTTGTTTTTTTTGAATAACAATAAATAATTCTCCTTGATTATTTAAATGATCATATGCTTTTTCTAATATTTCAAAAACAACTTTTTTTCCTGCACGAATAGGCGGATTAGAAACAATAATATCAAATGTATCTTTCACATTTTCATAAACCGAGCTTTTATAAGCAATAATATCATTTTCCTGATTATATTCAATAGACTCATTAGCCAATGCAATAGCACGTTCATTCACATCAACCATTTCAACATGTAACCATAGATAGACTTTCTTTAAAGAAATACCTAAAGTCCCATAACCGCAACCAACATCTAATAATGTTTTTTGATGAGATTGTATATTCATGCTTTCCAATAAAACACGCGAACCATAATCAATACGTTCTTTTGAAAAAACGCCACTATCACTTATAAAAACCAGATGATGTCCTCTATATTGAAAAGAAATTTGTGTTTTCTGAGATTTTAAATCAATATTATTTGTATAATAATGTGTCATCTTCTATTCTCCTAAGATAAAAAGCCCTTTGACAAGGGCTTTTTTTATTCCAAGAAATTATTTAACTTCTACAGTTGCACCAGCAGCTTCTAATTGTTCTTTAATCTTAGCTCCTTCTTCTGCAGGAATATCTTTCTTAATTTCAGCTGGAACTTTGTCTACTAATCCTTTAGCATCAACTAATCCTAAACCAGTGATTTCTCTTACTGCTTTGATAACAGCAACTTTAGTAGCACCAACATCAGTTAATGTTACAGTTACGTTAGCAGGAGCAGCATCTGCAGCAGCTTCTCCACCAGCAACAACAGCTACAGGAGCAGCAGCAGTTACATCAAATTTTTCTTCGATTGCTTTTACTAAATCATTTAATTCTAAAATTGTAGCTTCTTCTAAATAAGCTAAGATATCTTCATGTGTTAATTTTGCCATTTTATTTTCCTCCGTTCATCTTTAACTATTCAGCAGCAGCTTCTTCAGCTGCATCTCCACCTTTTGCATCAGCAACAGCTTGAATAACTCTTGCCACTTTTGCAACAGGTTCTTTCATACATGCAAGTAACATTGAGTACATACCTTCACGATTAGGTAATTTTGCCACTGCCATAACTTCTTCTTTTGGTAAGAATTTACCTTCGATATAAGCAGCTTTAATTTGTAATGCTTCATGGTCTTTTGCAAAATCAGCTAAGATTCTTGCAGGAGCCACTGCATCATCTTTACCAAACGCTAAAGCATTTGGACCAACAAGGTATTCTTCTAATTCGTTCATACCTTCTTGTTCAACAGCTCTTTGAACTAATGTGTTTTTATAAACTTTAAATCCCACATTTTCAGCTCTTAAAGCTCTACGTAATTCAGTAACTTCAGCCACTGTTAATCCACGATATTCTACAACAACTGTTGATTGTGAAGCTTTTAATTGTTCACTAATTTCAGCAACAACCTGTTGTTTCGCTTCTAAGATTTCTTTTGACATTGTTACACCTCCTATTGATTTTATATATGCAACAATATATCCGTGAAAAACTCCCTCAGTAAACACGAGGGAGTTGTCAATTCTTTGACAATATCACCTCGGCAACTTCATTAAGGTTTCCCCGTTGCTGTCTACGGTATATTGATTGCGTCTTTTTGTTATGACTTCAATTACATTGAAGCAACTTTTACTGAAGGACCCATAGTTGAAGAAACAACGATGTTCTTCATATAAGTTCCTTTTGCAGAAGATGGTTTAACTCTTAATAATAAGTCGTAAACTGTTTTAAAGTTTTCTGCAAGTTTTTCATCATCGAAAGATACTCTTCCGATTGGCATATGAACATTACCATCTTTATCAGTACGGTAAGTCACTTTACCAGCTTTTGTTTCTTGAACAGCTTTTGCTACATCCATAGTGACTGTTCCAGTTTTAGGGTTAGGCATTAATCCTTTAGGCCCTAAAATACGTCCTAATTTTCCTAATTCAGCCATCATATCAGGTGTTGCAATCATAACTTCGAAATCAAGCCATCCTTTTTGGATATCTTCAAGAATTTCTTTTCCACCTACAACATCTGCTCCAGCAGCTTTAGCTTCTTCAACTTTAGCTCCTTGAGTGACAACTAAAACTTTTTTAGTTTTTCCAGTTCCGTGTGGTAACACAACTGCACCACGTAATTGTTGATCAGCATGTCTTGTATCTAATCCTAATTTAAATACAACATCCACACTTGCATCAAAATTAACTTTACTTGTTTTCTTTACTAAAGCAACTGCTTCATCAATTGGGTAAGCTTTACCTTTTTCAATAAGAGCAGCGGCTTCTTGATATTTTTTACTTCTTTTAGCCATTTTCTTATCTCCTCTTCATTAAATTAAGCATCTAAGCCTTCAACTTTTACACCCATATTACGAGCAGTACCAGCTACGATTTTCATAGCTCCTTCTAAATCGTTAGCATTTAAATCAGGCATTTTGTATTCAGCGATTTCTTTTAATTTTTCAGCTGATAAAGTTGCAACTGTTTGTTTAGAATCAGAAGCAGCTTTCTTAATTCCACATGCCTTTTTGATCATTTCTGCAGTTGGAGCAGTTTTTAATACGAAATCAAAACTTTTATCTTCATAGATTGTCAAAACAACTGGTACAGTTTCTCCCATACGATCTTTAGTTTGATCGTTGAAAGCAGTACAGAATTTTGGCATCTGAATTCCAGCACCTGCTAAAGCTGGCCCTGGTTTTGCTCCCCCAGCAGGGAATTGAATTTTCATAACTCTTGTGACTTTTTTACTCACGCGACACACCTCCTATAAAAATTTGTCCGTGCTGTGGTACAGGACAGTCAATCCTCCCACGCATAGTAACACATATTGCGTCGTTTAATTATTATACATAATCTATTAAGGAATGCAATAGTTTTTTATTGAATAAATCAACTTTTTTATCAAAAAAAGACCATATTTCAGGTCTTTTCATTATAATTCAACTTTTTCTAACTGAACAAGCCCAATTTCCATTAAATTTTGATTACCTAAGAAATCAATCAAAACAGAAGCTTCTTCTTTTTCATGATCAATAGATTCCACTTTTCCCTGTTTTCCAGCAAATGGACCAGAAACAACACGAACTTCATCACCAACACCAAAATCAACTTCAACTTGAGATGTTTTGATACCCATACTTTTTAAAATAGGATCAATTTCTTCCTTAGGTAATGGGAATGGTTTCGCTCCACCACCAGAAGATCCAATAAACCCAGTTACTCCTGATGTATTACGAACAATATACCATGCCTCATCTGTCATGATCATTTCTACCAGCACATAACCAGGGAACATATTTTTCGTTTTATTAATTTTTTTACCATCTTTGATTTCAGTTTCTACGTGTTCAGGAATCACAATATTAAATAAACAGTCCTGTAATCCCATTGATTCAACACGTTTTTCTAAATTTTCTTTAACTTTATTTTCATGACCTGAATATGTATTCACAACATACCAGCGTCTTCCTTCATCATTCATTCCAGACATCTTAATTCAACCCCAATGCTTTTAAAATTAATGCAATAACTGCATCGCTACCATAAAAGTAAATTCCAAACAAAAAGCAAAAAACCAAAACAACAACTGAATTATAAGCCAATTCTTTTTTTGTTAACCAATGAATATTCTTGATTTCAGCACGAATACCCTTTAGTGTACACCATTCTTTGATTTTCATGTCTACCTCCTATTTTGTTTCTTTATGGATTGTATGTTTTCCACATTTTTTACAATATTTTCTTAACTCAAGTCTTTCTACATTTAATCTTTTATTTTTAGTGACTGAATAATTACGTGATAAACACTCACTACAAACCAAGATTACTTTTTGTTTCATGTTCATCACTCCTTTACCGTTAATATAATTTAACATATTTATTTTAGCTCGTCAATGGCAACTATTTTCTTTGAATAGCGATAAACCGCATTATAGACACTTTTTACTGAAATATGAAGTTTTTTTGCAATTTCTACTTCATCATAACCAGCCTTTTTGTAATTCATAACCATCTTTTCACGTTGTGATGTTTTGGCATCAATCTGTAAAGCATAGTAAGTGGCTGTTTCTTTAACAATCAGATGAACTTCAGGCTGATAGCGCTCATGAATATCAGCGACCAGATCTATATAGCGTGTATCTTCATCTTCACTCGTATAACTATCCAACGAAAGAATTGTCATTCCTGCACGATAACAAACATCCTTATTCACACGCATTAAACTTAAAATACGTTTGGTAATAGCAATCTTCATAAATGTCGATAAGCTTGCTTTTTGGTCATCACGATAACTATCCAGAATATCATGAAAACCCATCATAGCCATTTGAATAAAATCTTCATATTCATAACCATTTATAAAATATTTTGTAAAAGCCAATACCCATTTTGAAACTCTGCGATAATAGCGTTTATAAAGTATATCTCGAGCTTCCTCACTGCCACATCGCATTAAATAAACCAATTCATCATCATAGTTGTAGCCTTGCATGCTACCTCCTTTCTACTTTAAAGGATGACGTGAATTGTAAATCTGATAAAGTATAATCGCTGAAGCAACAGAAGCATTTAAAGACGTAACATGTCCTGTCATAGGTAAAACAACATTCATATCACAATGCTTTTTAACCAGACGTGATATACCAAACCCCTCTGAGCCAATCACAACCACAAGAGGCATATTGTAATCAATGGCACGATAGTCCTGTGATTCATCCAAGTCACAACCAACGACCCAAAAACCTTTTTCCTTTAAATCGTCTAAAGTTCTTGATAAATTCGTCACTTGTGCAACTTTCACATAATCAATGGCTCCAGTAGATACTTTAGCTACGGTTGCAGATAATCCTACACTCCTATTTTTACCAATAATAACACCATCGACTTCAATAGCATCACAAGTTCTTAAAATAGCTCCTAGATTATGTGGATCTTCCAAACCATCAAGCATCAGCAACAATGGTTGTTTCCCTTGTGGAATAGCATTTAAAATTTCTTCAAGCGTATAATAACGATAATCTTGTACTGCTGCCACAATACCTTGATGAACAACAGGTCCAACAAGTTGATTTAACTCATCTTTATGACGCACCATATGCACCTTCACATGTTTAGCTTTTGCAAGGGAAAGAACTTTATCATCTTTTGCATTTTTCATCAAATAAACCTCATAAACCGGTTTATTTCCCTTTAAAGATTCTATAACTGTGTTTTTTCCATAAATATATTGTGTCATATTTTTCACTCCATGCGTCTCAAATTTTTCTCATGTTTTTCTCATTTTCACAAACAAATACTTTAAATAGCTCAAAAATTTCTGTTATTCTCTCTTGCTTCTTTAATAAATACAAATGTCCTATCAACGCTTCAAAACCTGTCGACTGATTATAAATAAATACTGATGTATTTTTCGGTACATGTCGACTCTTCGCATTTCTCCCTCTTTTATAAATACTTATTTCTTCTTCACTTAACCATTGTTTCAAAATAGCTTCCTGCATAAATGCCGCCTGAGCTTTGGCACTGACAAATGACTTAGAGGCTTGCTGTAATAAATCCGGCTTCATAATTCCTTTTTCAACCAATAGATATTCTCTCACATAAACCTCAAAAACACTATCACCTAAATACGCTAAAGCTAATACATTTATTAATTCTGGTTTCATTATAAAATTCCTTTATTCTGTAATTCTTTTCTTAATAAATCTGCCTGTTCAAAATTCTTTGCACTTTTTTCTTTTTGCCATTGCTGATATAAAGCAATTTCACTATCACTTAACTGTTTTGGATTATAAACAAATCCCATTGTATCTAACATACAAAGCAAAGTCTGATAATTCTTTGATATTTCTAAATCATCTTTATCTTTGACTCTCATCAATTGATTCAAAACTTTCACTTGTCCTAAAATTTGTGACAATGCTAATGAAGTATTCAAATCATCACTCAATGCTTCCACCATTTGATCCACAATATTTTTATAATAATCTTTATGATCAATATGTTGAATCTGTAAATATAAAGACACTTGTTTAATAATATTTTCTACTTTTTCAACTTCTTTTTTCACATTATTCAAGACTTCATCCGTAAAATTCAATGGATTACGATAATGTGTAGAAAGCATGAGCCATTTATAAACATTGCAGCCAAGTTGTTCTAATAAATCTTTAGCCCATAAAACATTTCCTAAAGATTTTGACATTTTCTGATTATTAATGTTAATCATCTGATTATGCATCCAGATATGTGCAATCGGATGATGATGACATGCCATAGACTGTGCAATTTCATTTTCATGATGTGGGAATTTTAAATCCTGTCCACCACCATGAATATCAATGCGTCCATTTTCAAAGATATCATTAATCATAACAACACATTCTGTATGCCATCCTGGTCTTCCTTTAGACCATGGACTATCAAATTGAATTCCTTCATCTGTTTTTTTCCATAATGCAAAATCTGTTGAGCTTTCTTTTTTATCATTATCATCCACACGTTCACTTGCTCCAGCAATCAAATCTTCAATTTTAATCCCTGATAACATCCCATATTCATGAATTTTTGTCACTCTAAAATAAACGTCACCATCAACTTCATATGCATATCCCTGTTCAACAAGATCAGCAATAAAATCAATAATAGGCTGCATCGTTTCAGTTACACGTGGAGCATAAGTTGGAAACAACAAATTTAAACCTCTACGAACATCTTCATAGGCTTTAATATATTTATCTGTTAATTCTTTTTCACTGACACCTTCTTCTTTAGCAGCTTTTATGATTTTATCATCTACATCCGTAAAATTAGAAACAAATGTCACCTTATAACCTAAATATTCAAAAGTTCTTCTCAATATGTCAAACACAATCATTGGACGTGTATTACCAATATGCACATAATTGTAAACCGTTGGTCCACAAACATAAATACTGACTTCTCCCTTTTTAATTGGAACAAACTCTTCCTTTTGATTTGTGAGTGAATTAAACAGCTTCATTCCCTTTCCTCCTTAAATAAAAAAGCATATGATAAAGATTTCACTTCTATTAACCTTATCAAATGCTTTACTAACTCTTTATCTATCAATACTATAACAAATTCATATGAGTTAATCAAGATTAATGATGAACTGTCAAAGATTCTAAATACTGTAAAGCCACACCACTTTGTTCATCATATACATTTTCTGGAGCTTGATAACTATAAATATAACTTGCTTCCTCAGTAAAATATACCATTTGTACAAATTTCATACCCGAAGCCTGATAAGTCCCTGTAAACTGATAACACTCGATACCACTTGGAATAACTTCCTTATAATAATAAACATCAATGGCACCTTCTTCTTCCAATTGTCCTCCATATAATTGAGGCAATTCATTTAAAACATTATCCGTATCATCAATGATTGTTGCGTAAATATACATTTCATCATTTTTTGTAAATCGAACATCTTTTTGATTTTCATTGTTCACATTTAATTGAAAATCTTTAGGGTAATAGAAGGAAACCTGATCAGCGACTTCATAAAGAGTTCCATCTCTTTCTAAAGATATATCTGTTTTCTCTTTTTCACATGCAAAAAGAGTCACAACCAATAATAAAACCGCCAAAATTTTGATTGATATCTTCATTTTCCTCCCTCCTTATGGAAACATTGTACTAAACTCAACTCTGAAAATCAAATAAAATTTCTTTATCAAACAAAAGAGATAGGTTTCCCTATCCCCTTTATTAATCTAACAATGAATTAAAAACTTTCAAATAGGCATCAGCACTTTTATCCCAATCAAGTTTCGCTTCCATTGCACGATGAACCAATCCTTGCCATTTTTCTTTATCCTGATAAACCTTTAATGCATAGTCAATAATGTCCATCATTTCATGTGCATTATAATTTTTAAAGCTGAATCCATCACCTGTATTTTCATACTCATTATATGGTTCCACGCTATCCTTTAATCCACCTGTTTCTCTGACAATTGGTATTGTTCCATAACGAAGTGACATCATTTGTGATAAACCACAAGGTTCAAATAATGATGGCATCAAGAACATATCACAACCAGCATAGATACGACAAGATAAACCAAAGTCATATTTAAGATTTAATGATAACTTTTGATTATGATAAGCTGCTATTCCTTTAAGTGGTTCTTCATATTTTTGATCACCAGCACCTAAAATCACAACTTGAACATCACGTTTCATCAATTCTTCCATACGATTAATAATTAAATCTAACCCCTTTTGCCAAGTCAATCTTGTGACAATACCAATTAATGGGACATCTTTATTTTCTGGCAATCCGCATTCTTTTTGTAAAGCTAATTTATTAATAACTTTCTTTTCATCAACATTTGTAATGTCAAAATGTTCTACAATTTCAGGATCTGTGGCAGGATTGATTGTTTCATAATCAATACCATTTAAAATACCATACAAATCATGACGACGCATTTGTAAGATATTCTGTAATCCTTCACCAAAGCTATCTGTTAATATTTCTTTAGCATAAGTTGGTGATACAGTCGTAATAATATCACTATAATAAATAGCTGCTTTCATCATATTGAAACATCCATCATTACGGCAGTTACCATTATAATAGAGATAATTATCCAATCCAAAATGATCACTCAACAATGCAGGATCACATTTTCCCTGATATGCAATATTATGGATTGTGAAAACAATTTTAATACCTTGATAATATTCATAGTATGCATATCTTTCTTTATATAATGTGGCAATCATGGCTGTTTGCCAATCATGTAAATGTAAGATATCTGGTTTAATATCAATGTGTGATAACAATTCTAAAACTGCAAAGTCAAAAAATGCAAATCTTTCATTATCATCATCATAACCATATAAACCAGGTCTTCTAAAGTATTGTTCATTATCAATGAAATAATAAGTGACACCATCATATTCAGCTTTAAAAACACCACAATAGCATTTTCTCCAACCAACCCAGATATCATAGTTTGTCACATATTCAATTGTATCTGCCAATTTCATATCTTGATATTTAGGCAAAACAACAATACATTCATGTCCTTTTTGAACAAGTGCTTTTGGAAGTGATCCTAAAACATCTGCTAAACCACCTGATTTAATATAGGGATTCGCTTCACTTGTTGCAAATACGATTTTCATTATACAACATCCCCTTCTTTAACATAAAGTGGTTCTCCTTCACCAATAAGCTCTATTTTCTTTTCTACACGAGCATCTTTATCAATAACTACATTTTCCAAATGAGCTCCTGCGCAAACTTTAGAACCATTTAATATAATACAATTTTTCACAACGGCATTTTTACCAATTGTAACATTACGTGATAAAATACATCCATCAACTTCACCATCAATGATAGCCCCATTAGCCACAAATGATTTTTTAACAACAGCATTCTTTAAATATTTTGTAGGTGGTGTATCATTTGTATTGGTAAAGATTGGCCAAGTACTCTTAAAGACTTGTGTTGAAACATCCATATCCAAGAATTCCATGCTCACTTTATAATAAGCTTCATAAGAATCAATGCATCTTGCAAATCCTTTATATTCATAAGCCATGATTTTTCTTTCATCACATAAGTAAGCAAGTGTATCTCTTAAATTAAAGAATGAACTAATCTTTTGAGCATAGCTAATTAATTTTAATAATGTCTTTTTATTAATAACATATGTTTCCAAAGAAATATTTCTCTCTTTTCTATTTCCTTTATTATTCTTGATTTCCATAACTTGTTTACCTTTTAAACGTAAGAAATCAGAACCAACAAATGTTTCATCAGCATTATCAATCTTTTTATACACCATTGTAATTTCAGCACCAGATTTTGCATGTGCATCAACAACATCAGCATAATTCATTGTTGTAATAATATGAGCTGGTGCAATCACAACATAATCTGCTTTTGATTTTTCAAGAAAAGCAATATTTTCCACAATATTATTAATATCATGATTATACATTGAACTATTTGCATATTTTTCATTGTATAAAAGTGAAACTCCTCCAGACTTAGAGTTAAAATTCCAAGAGTTTCCATTTCCTAAATGTTTAAACAATGATCTTGGTTTTTCTTTAATAAGAATACCCACTGTATCCACATTAGAATTTGACATATTTGATAAAACAAAATCAATAATTCCATAACGACCTAAAAAGCTTACTGAAGCTACTGGTCTTTTTTCTGTTAAACCTTTATATGAAACATCAGAGTGTAAATTTATATATCCAACTACTTTTGCCATCTCGTTAACCCCCTCTTATTATGCATTGTCACTGACAAGTTCCACTTCTTTAGCTTCTTTATTGATGACGTCAGTTGATTTAATGACAACACCTTCATCAACAATAGCTTTGTAGATTTCTGCACCCTCTTCTACCAATACACCTGGCATTAAGACAGAATCAACAACCTTTGCACCTTCACCGATATATACATTGTTGAATAAGACAGAACCTTCTACATCACCATTAACGATACAACCTTGAGTAACAAGTGAATGCTTAATTGATGCTTCTTCACCAATAATTTGAGGTTTACTCAATGTATCTTCAGTATAGATTTTCCAATCCTTTTTCACATTATAAAGATCTAACTCTTTATCATCTAACAAGTCCATATTGGCTTGCCATAAACTTTCCACAGTTCCAACATCTTTCCAATAACCAGAGAATTCATAAGCATATAATTTTTTCTTATCTTCTAACATCATTGGAATGATATTCATACCAAAATCATGTTTACTATTTTCATCTTTTGCATCTTCAATCAAATATTTTCTTAATTCTTTATAAGTAAAGATATAAATACCCATAGATGCCAAAGTTGATTTTGGTTTTTCAGGTTTTTCTTCAAATTCATAAATTGAACCATCTTTATTTGTATTCATAATACCAAAACGACTTGCTTCTTTTAAAGAAACATTTAAAACAGCCACTGTTAAATCAGCACCTTTTTCTTTATGTGCTGCCAACATTTCAGCATAATCCATCTTATAAATATGGTCTCCTGATAAAATCAAAACATATTCAGGATCATATTGATCTAAGAAACTGATATTCTGATAAATGGCATCAGCTGTTCCTGCATACCATGTTGCTCCAACTCCACCTCTTTCACGAGCTGGTAAGATAGCAGCTAATGAGTTATTTCCATCAAGTCCCCACTTAGTTCCAGCACCTACATATGTTCCAAGCAAGACTGATTCATATTGTGTCAAAACTCCAACAACATCAATTCCAGAGTTCGCACAATTACTTAAAGGAAAGTCTATAATTCTATACTTTCCTCCAAAATGTACAGCAGGTTTCGCTACTTTTGCAGTTAATGCTTCAAGACGTGTTCCACGTCCTCCAGCTAAAATCATCGCAACAATTTCTTTTCCCATAATTTTTCCTCCTCAATTGTGATTATGAAAGTGCTTACCTATACCTCTATTTTATCACAATCTTTTTTAAAAAAATACTATTTCATGTCAATTTTAATTAAAAATTTTTATCAAATTTTTATCAATTTCATCCTGTTTTTAAATAATATTGAACTCATCAATATTTCTTTATTTTTAGCAACTTTTCTAAATTTTTTCATATAGTGAATAGAGGTGATTAGAATGTCTCCTAGAATCTTATACAACGATTCTGATGTTGATTTACTGGCACGCATTATGAAAGCTGAAGCATTAGGCGAAGGTGAAGAAGGTATGTTGATGGTCGGTAATGTTGTCGTAAATCGTGTCGTAGCTAACTGCGATGTTTTTAAAGATACACGCACAATTTCTGAAGTTGTTTATCAAAAAAATGCTTTTTCTGGGGTCGGACAACCATTATTCAATCAACCTGTTAACGCCAAAGAAAAAGAACTGGCTTTACGCAATATTGATGGTTATCGTATTGAACCAGCTACAAATGCCTTATGGTTTAAAAATCCTGGCAGCAATGTCTCATGCCCCCAACAATTTTATGGCGAACTCAGCGGCCGTTACAAAAATCACTGTTTCTATGCACCTGGTGCTAAATTAAATTGCGACTTATAGGAGGATATATGGATACAAACAATCAAACAATCGTTCCCGAATCTCAAACTTCATCTCTACCAACTCCCATTTCTGAACAGACTTATTTAGAAAATATTTTACGTTTAAATATCGGAAAACTTGGTACTTTTTACTTCACATATACTGGCAGTGAAGACTGGCGCGATCGTGTATACAAAGGTATTATCGAAGAAGTAGGACGTGACCATTTTGTCGTACGTGACCCAAAAAATCAAAAATATTATATTTTTCAGTTTGTCTATTTCGTTTGGGCCGAATTTGATGAACCTATCAATTTTAATACACGATAGCAATTAAAAAAACCAATAAAGTTTCGTTCTTTATTGGTTTTTATTCACTTGCTTTCTTTAATTCCTGATTTTTTAATTCAATCAGATATTTTCTCACTTTCGAGATAAAATGCAATGACCCCGTTACCACAATATGCTGTTTTTTTATATAAGCTGTCTGCATAGCCTCAATATAACTTTTAACAATTGTTAATTGAGGACGTGGTTCTATGGTCGATAAATCAATAGCTCTTTCATCCTGAAACGTTGTCACATAGACAGGATAACCTGCTTTTAACATTTCATCAATCATCTCATCAACATCACGATCATTCAAACAAGAAAAGATAATCGCTACATCCTTTTCTTTTTTGACTCTTAATGTCTGCAACAAAGCTTGGATTCCAGGCATATTATGCGCTCCATCAATATCAACCTGTACATCATGATAAGATAATGTTTCATAACGCCCTTTCCATGAAGCCTGTTCAATCGCTGGTTGTGTAACAATAGGATCAAACTTAATAAGTTTTGAAGCAATAGTTAAAGCAAGTCTGGCATTTGTTACCTGATAGATTCCTTGATTTTCCAAGGTAAATGCCATATCACGATATCTAAAATGAAATGGATAACATGATACCTGATATTCTGGAACGACATACATCACTGCTCCCATAGCATCACATTGTTCTTGAAATCTTGCTAGAATTGTTCCTTTTGTCTCACTGGTAATAAACATCTGATTCGGTTTTATGATCCCCATCTTTTCATTAATAATATCATAAATATCCCCTAATTGTTTTTGATGATCAAGCCCTATATTCGTAATGGCACTGACAATAGGATCAATGACATTCGTTTTATCATTCAAACCGCCAATACCCGTTTCAATAATACGATAATCCAAATCTAAAGATTGAAAATAAGCCAACATGATTAAGACATCAATTTCAAACATAGATAACTGATCTTCTTCAATGATGCGATAATATTGATTCACGTATTTCAATAAATCTTCATCACTTATAGGAATATCATCAACACGAATACGATCATTATGACTGATCAAATAAGGTGATGTAAAAGTTCCAACTTTATACCCATGAGCATTTAAGATACTTCTTAAATAATTCACAGTTGAACCTTTTCCATTGGTTCCAGCAATATGTATCATATTTTTTTGTTTCATTAAAATATGACATTTATTTAAGGTTTCTCGAAATTGATCAATTGTTCTTTTACTTCTTTTTGATTCTATATATGCAATGGCATCATTTACATGAGTAAACATTAACGAATCCTCCAATCTATCGGTTCTATCCCTTGACTTATTAAAAACTGATTCGTTTTAGAAAAAGGTTTCGAACCAAAAAAACCACGATAAGCTGATAAAGGTGAAGGATGAGGGCTAGTAATGACACAGTGTTTTGTCTGATCAATCATTTTCGCTTTATCAATAGCCTGTCTTCCCCACAATATAAATACTAATGGCTTCTCTCTTTGATTCATAGCCTCAATAATATGATTGGTGAAAATTTCCCATCCTTTTTCTTTATGAGAATTAGCACGATGAGCTTGTACTGTCAACACAGTATTTAATAATAACACACCCTGATGTGCCCACGCAGATAAATCACCATGACGAGGAATATCAATTCCAACATCATCATGTGCTTCTTTATAAATATTAACCAGACTCGGCGGAATTTGCACACCCTTTGCGACACTAAAAGCCAAGCCATTAGCCTGATGTTCTTCATGATAAGGATCCTGCCCAATAATGACAACTTTAATATCATCATAATCTTTAAAATTAAAGCAATGAAAAATACGATTGCGAGGTGGATAAACCGTATGTATCTGATATTCATGATTCACAAAAGCTTCTAACTGCTGATAATAAGGCTGTTGACGTTCATGACCAATAATTGTTTTAAAATCCATTAAAGAATAAACCTTTCTACAATTTCAGCAATGACACCTTCATTATTGTCTGCTTTTGTGACAACATCACAAACTTTTTTCACATCTTCCACAGCATTACCAGCTGCAACTGATAAACCAGCAACTTCTAACATTGGTAAATCATTATAATTATCCCCTACAGCAATACATTCAGATAAATCAACACCAATGATTTGAGCTAAATGTTTTAATCCCTGACCTTTATCCACACCAATCTTATTAAATTCCATATAACGATTAGAAGAATAGCTCACTGCACACATTCCCTCAGTGATAGCTTTCATTTGAGGTTCTAGACTCATTAAATAAGGCACATCTGTATTTTGGAAAAGGATTTTTGAGATAGGCTCATTCTTTAGAAAATCCATTGTATTTTCAGTCATGATTTCACATTCAACCTGTTGTTCACGAATACGCTTCGCTTCAGATTCAGATAAATTATAAACATATACTTTATCCTTTGTATAAATATGCTGGCAGACATCTTGCTGTAAACCAAATTCAAAGATTTCTTTTGTCTTTTCAAAAGAAAGTCCTTCAAAATATAAAAGCTTATTATCTTTGTTTTCTGTTAAAGCTCCACCATTGAAAGATAAGACATATTCTTGTGGTATATCATACAATCCTAATAATTTTAAATCACGTTGAATAGACATGAAACCACGCCCAGTTGCTGGGACAAATTTCACTCCTTTTTCTTTCGCCATTCGTATAAAATCAATATTTCTCTGACAGATCTTATGTTGATCATTCAACAATGTTTCATCCATATCACTTGCGATCACTTTATATTTCACTTTTATTTTTCCCCCTTTAAAATAAATTTTTCAATCACTTCTTTAACAGCTCCCTGATCATAGTCCACCGTTGTAACATAATCACTGATAGCTTGAATATCTTGAGCTCCTCCAGCCACACAAACACCTAAACCAGCTTCCTGAATCATCGAAACATCATTATAATTATCACCAATCGCTATCACATTTTGTTTATCTATATGAAGATAATCAGCTAACCATTTCAATGCTGCCCCTTTACTGACACCTAAAGGATTAAATTCCAGATAACGATATGATGAATAACTGATTGAAAACTGTTTTTTGATATCCTCTGGTAAATCTTGTTCAACACTCTTTAAATAATCCATATCAGGTTTGACATATAATAATTTCGCAATCTTTTCATTTTTTAAAAAATCCATATGATAATCATCTATAACCGTAAATGCTGCTTTTTGAGCTTTTTTTCTTGCAATCTCCGTTGGATCTGGTTTAAATAAATAACAATGATTTAATGTAAAAATCATAATACATACATTATAATTTTCTCCTAAGTCAAAAAGTTGTTTAGCCTGATCAAAAGCTAATCCCTGAAAAGACAATATTTGAGCATTTTGATTTTCTACAATCAGCCCACCATTAAAACAAATAGAATATTCATGGGCCTGGTTGGCTGTTCCAATTTCTTTAAGAATGTCTTCAATCATTGAAAATGAGCGTCCCGTCGCTGGCACAAACTTAACATCCTTAAGCTGTCTGATAGCTTCCTGATTAAACTTAGGAACATGATGATTGACTAACAATGTTTCATCTAAATCGGATAAAATCATTTGATACATGATCATTCCTCCTCATATAAAAATGCCATGAATAGAGGCACTCTTTGACGCCATTCGCTTTCATTATGTCCAGTCCCTTCAAAATAATGGGCTTCCAGATGTTCTATTCGAGATTGTAATTGCTCGTAAATGATTTGATTGCTTTCTATGTACCATTGATTAATTTTTTGATCATCACCACTTTCAAATTCACCCAAGTCCAAATAAAAACGATTATCCTGACTATATTGTTGATGCTTGATCACATCTAAAAATTCATCAACATAGAACCAGAAAGCGGTAGATAAAGCCGCACACTTTTTAAAAACATCAGGATAACGAAGAGCCCCATAAGCACTAATGACTGCCCCCATAGAGCTACCCACAATACCAGTATTTTCTTTTTGGGTACGAAAACGTTGATCAATATAAGGTTTAAGCTCATCTTTTAACCAATCAATATAAGCTTTTCCTTCTCCACCAATAATCATGCCTTTTTGACCCGTTTCCTGATAAGACAATGCTTCATTAATCTTCCATGGACCATACTCATCCATACGTTTAAAACCTGTTTCATTGCATGGAATGGCGACAAGGATGATTTCCATTCCTGTTTGTTTGACATACTCTAAAAATCCCCAACTTATACCACAATAAGAGGAATAATCAAAGAAAGCATTTTGTCCATCTTGAATATAAAGAACAGGATAATCTTTATTTTGTTGATAATAATCATCTGGTAAATATACAATAATTTCACGTTCTCGCTGTAATGTTTTCATGGGAAAACAAAAAGATACAAACATTTCACAACCTCCTTTGATAAGACAAAAAAATAAGCCCGAGCTTATTTTTTTGTTTCTGGTAATTTAATAACCTCTTCTCCATCATCAGGAAAAATATATTGCTCTCTGGCATATCTGGCAACATAATCATCATCCGCTAAAAGTTCCACTTCTTCAGATAATTCTTTCTTTTCCTTTTCTAATTCTGCCTTTCTTTCTTCTAGTTGTGCGAGCTGCTGCTTTTGACCTATGACACGATAAGCATTCACTCCTAGGGTATAAATCAGCAAAGCAGAAAGACCAATATAGACAAAGCCTAAGAGTTTTTTATATCTTGGTGTTTTCTTTTTTGCCATTTTCTCTTCATCCTTCCTATTCTTTTTTGTATTATACCATTAATATAACGAAAAAAGAAGATAAAAGGTGAGAATATTCTTTTGAAAATAGATACAATCTTTTCTAAAAAGTACAAAAGATAATACGCATAATAATGACTATATAACAAATATCCCATTAACATAAAAATAAAAAAATAAAGTCTTAAAATTCCTTCATTCAAGAACACCAAACCATAGAAATAAAGCATTCCAAAACAGATACCTATCAGGCATTGACAAATGTATCTTAAAAACATGGGAATGCCATACAACAAACGATTCATGATATGATAAACACCCGTCATGACAAAACCAAATAAAAAGGAATAAAACAGACATTGAAACTGTACAATTAAAGACATTATTTCAAGAGTTTATTAAACATTTTTTCTTTAGGATGTTGTTTTTTCTTATCTGAAACATAACTGATACTATCAATATTGCCACGAATACTGACTTCATTTTGATCTTGATCTAAACGCACTAACGTCAGTTCACTTCCTGTAATATTTAAATAACCTAGGGATGTTTCAATCAAAAATTCATATGCATCAAAACTTTCTATTTTTTTAACTCCTGTTAACTCTAAACTTTTACGATCTTTTAAACATACATGATGATAAGGCGTCTGTTCAAAATGTAAACTATTATCCATATTCAACCCTCCTACATCAACATATGTATATCAAAAAAAATTATGCTAAAAAGAGGGCTACAAAATTGTAACCTCTGGCTTTTTCTTCTCTTCTATAATTTCATATAACATATGACTATCATCTTTTAAAACATGTTCTCTTAATTCTTTGACTTTCACTACAAGAATACTACGTCCAAATTCTACTTCAATGATGTCATCTATCTTTAATTGAGTGGAAGGTTTTGCGACCTTTCCATTCACTTTAACACGTGAAGCTTCACTCATTTCTTTAGACAAAGTTCTTCTTTTAATAATTCTTGATACTTTTAAAAATTTATCTAAACGCACGATTCTATTTCCTCCTCAATAATATCTTTCACAAAATCCAGCAAAGTCTGATCCATTAAATAATAAGGTGTCTGATGACTTAACATAATCAAAGCCCCTTGTATTTCCTGTTCACAAAGCAATGGATAAATAGTCACTTGTTCCTGTTTACCATAAAATTCCATTGTCGTTTCAATATGCTGTTCTTTTTGATCTAATAATAATAGAAAATCTTTTGTTAAATCACGTCTTTGATATTTAGCCAGTCCATCTGATGAACAGACCACAATACATCTTTTATCACACAGTAAAAATGTATTATGGTACTTACTATAAAGACGTTCTAATAAGATTTGAATTGTGGGACTTAATTTATGCAAGATAGAAAATTTTGTTAAAACAATGTGATTATGTTCTACTGCAAACGAAACACTTTCTCCTTCTTTCAACATTAACTGTTTTCTAATTTCTTTAGGAATAACAATTCTTCCCAAATCATCCATTCTTCTAACCATTCCAGTTGTTTTCATGATTCTTTCACCTCAAATATTCATTTGATATTAGTATATCCACTCCCAATTCTTTTAATCTTTGATATTCTTTAAAATCAGGAATTGTCCATGAAGCAACAAGAATATTGTGTTGTTTTAATTGTTTGATTCTTTGGCTATTTAAAAAATCATAACGTGGATGAAAAGCACCAATATGATATTTGAGAAGCTCCTGATATTTTTTATCATAATTTTCTTCCATTAAATATCCTACATACCCTTGTGGATAAAGACTTTTCATTTTTAATACTGATGGTAAATAAAATGATGAATAATAAATTTTCTTTTCAACACCTAACTGACAGACCAGCTGATGTACTTTTTCTTCAAGTTCAGTATAATGAATAACATCTGTCTTAAGTTCAATATTGACTAAAAAATCTTTATCTTGAATAAAAGTCAGTAAATCTTTTAATAATGGTAAAGGATAATAACCAGCAGATCCATGAGAAAATGAAAATCTTTTTAATTCATCATATGTGTAGTCTTGAATATATCCTTTTCCATCACTTGTTCGATCAATAGTTTCATCATGAATCAAAACCAGTTGACCATCCTTGGTCATATGAACATCTGTTTCCACGCCATCAAAGCCTTTTTGGTAAGCTTGAACAAAAGCTTCCATGGTATTTTCTGGATACTGAGCACTATATCCTCTATGAGCGAATAATCTCATATCTTTATCACCTGCACTATGCTATAATATTATACTATAAATGTGAGGTGTTACAAATGATTAAAGCTATATTTTTTGATATTGATGGAACTCTTTTATCACACTCAACACAAAGTGTTCCTGAATCTACCAAATTAGCTCTGCAACTATTAAAAGAAAAAGGAATTTATACTTTTATCGCAACAGGAAGACATATTTCTGAAATCAGGGATTTACCTTTAGATGATTTAGAATTTGAAGGATATATTACACTTAATGGTCAATACTGTTACAATAAAAACAAAGTGATTTATGATTTACCAATTGATCCACAAGATATTCAACAAATTCTTTCTTTCATTGATCAAAAACCATTTCCATGTATTTTTGTTGAAGATGATAAAATGTATATCAATTACCACAATCAAGCTGTTGAAACGGTTCAAAAGGCCATTTCTACTCCTTTACCTGAATTAGGTGATTTAAAACGTGGTTTGACTTATCCTATTTATCAAGTCATTCCTTATGATATTACAGTTGAACAAGAACAAGAAATTCTCCAACAGATGCCCCACTGCCAATATACACGTTGGCATGATTTAGCCATTGATATCATTCCAAAAAAGGGTGGTAAACAAAATGGCATTTTAGAAGTTTTAAAAAGCTATCATATCTCACTTGAAGAAACAATGGCATTTGGTGATGGGCATAATGATATAGACATGTTAAAGTTAGTTAACATTGGTGTTGCAATGGGAAATGCAAAGGATGAAGTCAAAGAAGCCGCTGATGAAGTCACTGATGATATTGATCATGATGGTATTTATCAGGCACTCAAAAGACATCATATCATCTAAATATTCATTTATCATTTTTGATAAAAGGACAAGGCATGAAAACCTTGTCCTTTGATTTATTGTATTAAAACTTCAGTAATTACAGGTACAACTTGTTTCTTTCTTGAAATAACACCAGGTAAACTTGCCTGCTGATCAACAAGTTCAACATGGAAAGCTGTTTCCACATAATCTTTACGAGGCCCTGCGACTAAAACTTCACTTGTCGCATTAATAACATCAGTTAAAAGCAACATTGTAAATTCCATATGATTATCTTTTGCAACCTGTTCCATATAATCAAGCATATCTTTTTTATATGGAGCAAATCCTTCAATATCCATTGTATTGACTTGTGCAACACCTGCTGATAAATCACCAAATGTAAACTTCTTATAATCCTGATTGAAGATTTCTTCAACAGTTTTACCAACCAATGAAGTTCCTGCTTTAAACATACTCATACCAAATTCCTGAATATCTACTCCAGCTATAGCTGCAAGTTCTTTAGCCATTTTGGTATCAGTTGGTGTACATGTCGGAGATTTAAATAACAATGTATCACTGATAATAGCCCCTAACATTAAACCAGCCATATCTTGAGGAATCTCAACACCAGATTCTTTATAGCATTTTGCTACAATTGTTGCAGTACATCCAACTGGTTCAGCTCTAAATAATACTGGTCCAACTGTTTGAATATCAGCAACTCTATGATGGTCAACGATTTCTAGAATTTCAGCTTCTTCAATACCATCAATAGCCTGACTTCTTTCATTGTGATCGACTTGAATGACTTTCTTCTTCATTCCATTTAACACCTGATAACGTGAAATAGATCCAACAACTCTACCCATAAAATCAATAACTGGATAACTACGATAACGTGTTTCACTCATGACTTCTTTAACATAATCGACTGTATCATCAGTTGAAAAAGTTGTTAAACCACCTTTTTGCATGACATATTCTACTGGCACAGCCTGAATGATTTGTTGTGATGCCATGAATGTATTGAATGGCGTTGAAATGACACTCATATGTGCATCTGCACAACGCTGTAATAATTCTTTAGAGATAGAAAGTGATCCAGTTAAAATAATCAATGATATCTTTTTATTCATTAAATGTTCAATCGCTTCATCACGATCTCCACCTACAATGACAACATCATTTTCATGCACACGTTTACTAGCTTCTTCACCAGTCATAGCAGCAATATGAATTTCACCTTTGATTGTCTTTAACTGTTTATCCAAATAAAGAATACTTGCATCCAATGTATCAATCACATTTTCAATTGGTGTATTTGCTTCTTTTAGAATTTGACTATCCCATTGGTCCATATATCCTTCAATAATATTAGAAGTTGATAATAACCCCAATAACTGACTATGATCATCTAATACAGGAGCACTTTTTAAATTTTGCTGTTTCATTAATGACCATGCTGTTTTTAATGTTAATTCTTTTGAAAAGACTGTCACTTTATCATATTCTAAGTCTTCAACTGTCTGTTTAACAGTTTTTAATAAAACTGGAATCTCTGTATGAAATCTTTTTAAAATATATTCCGTTTCCTTATTAATTTCTCCTAATCTGACTGGTACCGCATTATAACGTCCAATTGTAAATAAATAATTGGCATAAGCAATCGCACTACAAATAGAATCACTATCTGGATTTTTATGCCCACTGACAAAAACAATGTCTTTCATGTCTATCCCCTTTCTCTACATTTTCTTTAAATAACGATAAATTGTCGGTTCACTAACAGCCAATTTTTCAGCAACAAGTACAATTGCTCCCTTGACTTTAAATGTTCCTTTTTCCTGTAAGTATTTGACAACCTTGATCTTTTCTTCAACATTTAATCTTTCAACTAGAAAATAACTTGGAAAGCCCATTTTTTCCAGGCATTCTTTAATATATTTATCAATCATTTCATCCAATGGTGATGATAAAATCTCAATTGGATTATCAAGCTTAAATTCTACGTCTTTACGTTCTTTAATACCAAGAATTCTTTTTAATGTCGTTTCCATATATTCATAATCAGAAATATTGACATTGACACAAAGCATTCCTACAGGCATTTCCTGCCCATCTTCTTTGATAAAGTATGTTGCTGAACGAAGTAATTTTCCATCACTACCTGTTGTTTTATAATTCATGACATAATCATGATCTTTATATTGTTTTGTTTTTAAGTAATGAATAGATAAATTAGATAATTTAGCACCTATTTCTCTACCAGAAATATGACTATTCGCAATCGCAACAATTTCCTGTTCTTTGGAAGTGAGATCATGAAGCGCTACTTCCACATTATCACCTAAAGCCTCTCCTAAAAAATCAACTAACTTTGCATAGGGTTCTAATAATTTATACATGAATTTCGCCTCCAATGTGATTATACACTATATTTTCAAAAAGAGATAGCTTTTTTATCATGATAAAAACTAATTATGAAATTTCTATAGATGCATCAATCATATATTGATCATCACTCCCATTATATTCTGTGAAAGATAGCTCATCAAAAAGATTGTGACAAGAATTTCTGCAATGATCCCACATATCATACCATTCATACAGGACTTCGCTTTTTGAGGAAAGTCTTTACGCCAAATGATATATAAAACCAATCCTACAAGTGGCGCAAAAAAAGATATCAGAGCAAATAAAAAACTGGGTGCATCTGTTTCATGATAGACATATGGTGAATTTTGTAAGGGATAGCCACAATTTGGACAATACTGCATATCCTCCTGAACCACTTTTCCACAATGCTGACAATACACAAAAACCACTTCCTTTTCTACAATCTTTTCATGACATCATTATCATATTCAATTCTTTCGTGATAACTTTTCTTAATGTTATTATATCATTTTAAATTCAATAACAAAACAAACATAATCCAAACTATAAAACAAAAGACTTAACTTCTTTTATAGAAATTAAGTCTCCAATCATTTTAATCAATAACTTTCATACCACCATATTTTCTGATTTTTAAAATATGACAACTTCCTTCACCAAAATACTTTTCAATTCCCTGTTTATATGCTTCAACATAATCATCTTCTACAAAAGCTTGAATTGTTCCAGCAAAACCACCACCATGAACACGACATACTCCATGTGCTCCTAATAAATTTTCAGACAATGCGAGAGCTAAAGAAACAGCCTGTTGTCCAACATAATGATTAGAATAAATATTTTGAAGATATTTAAATGAACTTTCTCCTGAAGCTTTGACAATTGTCTTAAAAGTATCAAAGTCTTCCTGTTTTAATGACTGAACAGCCTGTTGAACACGTTTATTTTCTTTAAAGACATGAATGGCTCTTAAAACAGCACGGTCATTGACTGCTTCTCTGACTTCAGTTAAATGTTCATAAAATTCTTTTTCGTCCACATCTCTTAAGTATTCCTGATGGAAGAAATGATCGACTTCTTTCAATTCTTCAGGAATAGACGCATAATCTTCTGTTAAATCAGCGTGTGAAGCATGGACATCAACAATACACAAACTATGATGGAAACGTGGAAAATCAACATTTATTTTTTCTACAATAGGATTTTCATTATCCTTGAAATCAATATGAATCAAACTTCCCACTGAGCAGGCACATTGATCCATTAATCCACATGGTTTTCCAAAATAAACATTTTCACTATATTGACCAATTTTCGCAATTGTGACAGGATCTACTTTCATATCATTATACATACCTGATAATATCGTTCCAATCATCACTTCAAAGGCAGCTGATGAAGATAATCCAGAACCTTGTAAAACATCACTTGTCATATATCCCACAAAGCCACCAATTTTATATTGAAGTTGTTGGAATCTAGCAAGAATACCACGAATCAATCCTTCTGATGACTCTTTTTCATTTTCTCTTAATGTCAAATCATCAATGTGAATAGCTTCAATATCATAATCATCAGATAAAATTTTAATCTTTGTATCATCTTTTGCAACGACTGCAATGATATCTAAATTAATAGCTGCAGCTAAAACTTCACCATGTTGATGATCAGTATGATTCCCACAAACCTCGCTTCTTCCAGGTGTGCTATAAATGCTGACTTCCTGATCACCATATAAATCAATGAATTTTTCAATAGCTTGAACATATCTTAATTTTTGATGTTCTAATTGTTCCTGATCAACATAAATATCTAAAAACGTATCATTATAAACATTGTTTTGAATATCTTGAATAATTAAACTTGCTTTTTTCATTATTGAATAACTTTAAACTGATATGATGTTATTTCATCATATGTTTCTCCTTTCTTTAATAGTGTTGTTGGATGTTCTTCTAAATGAATCGCATCAGGCATATTCTGTGTTTCAATACATACAGCATCTCTTGCATAATAGCGTTCTCCATATTTTCCTAATCTTCCATCCAAATAATTAGCTGTATAAATCTGAGCTTGTGGTAAAGTTGTTGACACAATCAATTGTCTTCCTGTTGGCTCATGAGTTAAAATCACCTGATTGCTTTGCGTATCAAAAAGAAATGGATGATCAAATCCTTTACCAATTTTTAACTGTTCATCATCCTGTTCTACTCTTTCACCAATAAGTGCAGGTTGTCTGAAATCAAATGGTGTTCCTTCAACATCTTTCAATTCACCAGTTGTTAAACCATCAGAGTCAACACAAGCAAATTGGGATGCATGAATCTGTAAAGTATGCAGATAGATGTTTTCTTTGTGTCCTGACAAATTAAAATATGAATGATTTGTAATATTAATAAGCGTATCTGCTGATGATGTTGCCTGATAATGAGCAGTTAAAGTATCATCTTTTAATGTATATGTGACTGTTAAATCTAAATCACCTGGATAACCCTCTTCTCCATCTTTTGATAAATAGTGAAGTTTTAATGTGTGTTCATCTTCAATTGTGTAATCAAAAACCTGATAACTAAATCCTTTGATCCCACCATGTAAATGGTTAGGACCGTTATTAACAGCCAAATGGTAATCTTGACCATTTAAACTAAATTGTCCTGCTTTAATTCTATTAGCAACTCTTCCTACCAACGCTCCTAAATAAGCATCTAATGTCTGGTATTGTGTAAAATCATCATAACCTAAAACGACATCATCTTTATGTCCATTTTTATCTGCCATGATAACTTTGATAATTGTACATCCATAATTGGATACAACAACTTCTAATTGTTCATTTTTCATAGAAATCAAATCAATTTGATCATCTATATGTTTGATCACTTCAATCATTATTATCCTCCTCCTTACATAATGACTCTACAAAACTACAAAATGCTTCAATACCTTCATCATTCATTTTAAAAACACCAGCATCTTCTAAAACTTCTACAAACTTTATTGTGAGAGCTGTTTTCAAAACATCATCAACCGTATCTTCTTGAATCTGATAGTTTTCTTTGATTTCATTATACCATAATTCATGTTTCTGTAATTCAGGATATTCACTGATTTCTTTTTTTCCTAATAGACAGTCTTTTAATAATTCCAATTCCACTTTCAAGCGTGCTGGTAAAACTGCTAAACCCATCACTTCTATTAAACCAATATTTTCTTTTTTAATATGATGCAATGAAGCATGAGGATGAAAAATGCCATCAGGATGTTCTTGAGAAGTTCGATTATTTCTTAAGACAAGATCCATTTGATAGTCATGATTTTTCATTCTTGCGATTGGAGTGATGGTATTATGTGGTGTTTGATCACTGTGTGAAAGAATATCTAGAGATGGATTAGAATAATTCTTCCATGCTTTTAATGTTTTTGACGCAAATTCAACAATTTTTTGTGAATCTTGGCAAGTTACTCTGATTGTTGAAAGTGGCCATTTTAATATTTCAATCTTTAAATCAGGATATTTGTCCCATGTCATTGTTTTAATAACATCTGCATTATTCATTGGAAACTCATAACATCCACCCTGATAATGATCATGTGTTAAAATTGATCCTCCTACAATTGGTAAATCTGCATTAGAACCTAACATATAATGGGGAAACTGTTCAACAAAGGATAACAGATGTTGAAACGTATCCTGATTAATCACCATAGGAATATGTTCTTTATTTAAAACAATACAATGTTCATTATAATAAACATAAGGTGAGTATTGTAAATAATAATCTGTATCATTTAATTTCAATGGAATAATACGGTGGTTTTGTCTGGCAGGACGATTAAAATCACCACTAAAGCCTACATTTTCCTTGCATAGTAAACATTGAGGATATCCACTTGTTTTGACTAATTTTGCTTTTGCAATATCTTTAGGATCTTTCTCTGGTTTAGATAGATTAATTGTAATATCTATATTGCCATATTTATAATATTTTTGAAATTTAATATTCTGGTCCGTTCTGTTTTTACGAATATAATGAGAATCAATAGAAAGCTGATAAAAATACTTTGTCGCATCCTGAGGAGAACGGGCATAGCGTTGACGAAATTCTCGAATCACCTCACTAGGTCTAGGCATCAGACAATTCATAATGCGTGTATCAAATAAGTCTTTTTCCACAATACTATCTTCAATAATTCCCTTATCCACTGCATAGTCTAACATCTTTTCTAAAATACCTGTACTGTCACTAATCGTTTCATGAATATCTTCTTTATAAAATTCATTCATTTTTAATAAATCCAACAGTAAGTTGACTGTATAGTCCACATCTTCCTCTTGAATCAGATGATGATCTAACCCAAATTGTATTAACTGATTAATCTCATGGTTCATATTTTGACCCTCCCTTTTCTTACCTATACCATACCACGCTTCCAACAAAACTTCAAACATTATTTACTTATTTTTAAGTAAAATTTTACTTATAAAGTTATTCTATGAATTTCATGGCTTTTTATAACATTTTCCTATATAATATAGAAAACAAGGAGGTAATTATGGCCACTTTAAAAGATATTGCCCAAATGGCTCAAGTTTCAATTGCGACAGTTTCCCGCATCTTAAACAATGATCCTACATTAAGCGTTCCTCAACAAACAAGAGAAAATGTCTTAGAAGCCGCAAAAGCACTGCAATACCAAAAGAAAAAGAAAAACGACCCTGGTATTCATATTTGTCTGATTCAATGGTATTCTTTACAACAGGAAATCAATGATCCCTACTACTTAACTTTACGTCATGGTGTAGAAGATTATTGTGCCAAAAATGGAATTATTTTAAGAAGAATATTTAAAGATGATGTGAACATTGAAAAGTCTTTAAAGGGAATTGATGGTATTATTTGCCTAGGTAAATTTAGTAAAAGTCATATTGAAACTTTAAAAAAATATAATGATGCTATTATTTTATTGGATATGGATTATGAAAATTTAAAAGAATGTTCGATAGTTTTAGATTTTGATTTAGCTTTAAAGCAAGCTCTGACATATTTAACAAATCTAGGTCATCAAAAGATTGGTTATCTTGGTGCTGTTGAATATTTAGATGATGGACAAGCTTATGATGATATAAGAAAAAAATCTTTTATCAAATATGCTAAAGAATATCAAATAGAATATGAAGATTATATGATTGAAGGAGAATTTACCAGTGAATCAGGTTATGCTATGATGTCAAACATGATTCAATCTCATCATTTACCAACAGCTCTTTTTGCTGCCAGTGATCCGATTGCGATGGGCGCAATGAAAGCTTTGAATGATTATGGTTTCCATATTCCTGACGATATTTCTATTATTGGTTTTGATAATATTGATGCCAGCAATTATACATATCCGCCTCTTACAACTTTTTATGCTCCTGCATTTGATATGGGACAATTTGGGGCCAGATTACTTCATCAGGCTATTAAAGATCATACCAAACTCTTACCAATGCGTATTCAACTCCCATGTTATTTAGTAGAAAGAGAATCATGTCAAGCTTTATAATTTCTAACAAAAATCATATGATAAACTTCGTGTTTATCAACTGAAATAATCAATTTTTTAAAATCTATATATCTTAGATAAATAAAAAAAACAGGATTGATGAAGCAACCCTTATGATTTGGATAATCCAATCATAAAGATCACTTCATTTTCCTGTTTTATTTTTGTTTTAATGCTTCATCAATCGCTTGAGCTGCTTTTTTACCAGCTCCCATAGCCAAAATAACTGTAGCTGCTCCAGTGACAACATCGCCACCAGCATAAACACCATCTTTAGATGTTTTCATTGTTTCTTCATCCACAATGATTCCACCCCATTTTTGAGTATCTAAACCAGGTGTTGTCTGTCTGATTAATGGATTAGGACTTTGACCAATAGAAACAATCACTGTCCCCGTTTCAATAACAAAGTTTGAACCTTCCTTAACAACCGGTCTTCTTCTACCACTTTCATCAGGTTCACCAAGTTCCATTTCTACACATTCCATAGATTTAACCCAACCATCTTCACCTTCAATTTTGACTGGATTTGTAAGTAACTTGAAAATAATGCCTTCTTCTTTAGCATGATGTACTTCTTCAGCTCTGGCTGGAATTTCTTGTTCACCACGACGATAAACAATATATACATTTTTTGCTCCTAAACGTTTTGCAGTTCTTGCAGCATCCATTGCGACATTTCCGGCTCCAATAACACAAACTGTTTCAGTAATTTTCACTGGTGTCGGATGATTTGGAAATTCATAACCTTTCATCAAATTAACACGTGTTAAAAATTCATTAGCTGCATAAACACCATTTAAATTTTCACCAGGAATACCTTGGAAACGAGGAAGTCCAGCGCCACTTCCAACAAAGATAGCTTCATAACCTTCTTCTTGTAATTCATCAATTGTCATAGAACGTCCAACAACAACGTTTGTTTCAAATTTGACACCTAAATCAGCGACCCCATCAATTTCCTTTTGAACCAAATCTTTAGGTAAACGGAATTCAGGGATTCCATATGATAAAACGCCACCTGTTTTATGCAAAGCTTCAAAAACAGTCACATCATATCCTTTTTTCGCTAATTCTCCTGCACAAGTCATACCTGCAGGTCCACTTCCGACAACGGCAACCTTTTTTCCATTCTTTTCAATATGATTATCTTTCTTTTGACCATGCTCACGATGATAATCAGCAACAAATCTTTCTAATCGTCCGATTCCTACTGATTCTCCTTTGATGCCACGAACACATTTCCCTTCACATTGATTTTCTTGAGGACAGACACGTCCACAAATAGCTGGAAGAGCATTTTCCTGTGTAATAATGTCATATGCTTCTTCAAAGTTTCCTTTTGCAACTTCAGCAATAAATTCAGGAATAGGCACACCGACTGGACAACCATTCTTACATGGACTATGTTTACAATTTAAACATCTTGTAGCTTCTTCCATAGCCTGTTCTTTTGTATATCCTAATGCAACTTCCTTAAAGTTCTGATTTCTAATCTGAGGTTCCTGTTCAGGCATTTTCACCTTTTCTAATGACATATTAGGCATTATTGAACACCTCCCATTAAATTACACATACGATTTGCTTTTTCATCCATTTGATGTTCTTCTTCTTTAAACATTCTTTGACGTGCCATCAGTTCATCGAAATCAACTTGTAACCCGTCAAAATCTGGTCCATCAACACAAGCAAACTTAATTTTACCATCAACAGTTACACGACAACATCCACACATACCTGTTCCATCAATCATAATTGGATTTAAAGAAACAGATGTTTTTATATTATGGGGTTTTGTAACAGCAACAACTGCTTTCATCATTGGCACTGGTCCAATCGCAATCACTTCATCAATCTCTTCACCTTGTTCAATCAAATCAGCTAACACTTGAGTTACAAAGCCTTTTTTACCAAGTGATCCATCATCTGTTGTTATATAAACATTTTTACAGAACTTTCTAAATTCATCAGCCCATAAAACATATTGTGCTTCTCTTCCACCAATAATCACATCAACATCAACACCCATTTGTGCTAAAGCTCTTAACTGTGGATAAAGTGGTGCACTTCCTACACCACCAGCAACACCAATAACATGTTTTGAAGCATGTAGTTTTGTTGGTTCTCCTAAAGGTCCTACAAAATCTGTAATTTCATCACCTTCATTTAATAAAGATAATGCTTTTGTAGAATATCCAACAATTTGATAAATAATCGTAATTGTTTCTTTTTCTCTATCATAATCAGCAATTGTCAATGGGATTCTTTCTCCATCATCACCCACTCTTAAAATGATAAACTGTCCTGGTTCACATTTTCTCGCAACATGGGGTGCATGAACAACCATTAACTCTACAACATCATTTAATTTTTCTTTGTGTAAAATCTTATACATTTCGATCAACCCCTCTCGTAGTTTAAAAAATTATATCACAGGGATAATTTTTTCGCAATACAACATCATCATTATCTCTTGACCTCCATAGGATTCATAGCTTATGATATGAAAAAAGGAGAAATGTTTTATGAATAAAAAACTTATATTTTTTGATATAGATGGAACTTTGTTGGATGAACAGAGTGGATCTGTGCCAGCTTCTACAATTGAAGCTATTGAAAAAGCTCAAAAAAATGGTCATCTTTGTTTTATTAATACCGGTCGTCCCATCTCTACAATTGATAAGGTCATCACTGATCTTCCTTTTGATGGCTATGTCTGTGGTTGTGGAACCTATATCGAATATCAACAAAAAATATTATTTCATACTGAATTAGATTTTGAACTAAGAAAAAAAGTGATTCAAAGCATTGATCAATATCAGGTCGATGCAATGTTAGAAGGAAAAAGTGGTGTTTATTTTTCACAACATTTAAAGCATCCTTTTATTCAAGCTATTAAAAAGAAATATCAGGATCTTCATTTTCAAGTTCACAGTTTTTCTAGTCATGAGGATGTTCCTTTTGATAAACTCACTGTCTGGTATCAACCTGACACACAGATTGAAGCCTTTAAAAAAGCATTAGAAAACGACTTTCTTATTATTCAAAGAGATATTGATTTCTTAGAAATTGTGCCTCTTCCATATTCTAAAGCAACTGGTATTCAATACTTGATTGATCATCTTGGATATACTTTAAAAGACACTATAAGCATGGGTGATTCCCTTAACGACTTACCTATGTTAACTTATACACATGAATCAGTTGCTATGGGAAATAGTCATCCTCTTTTATTGGGCCAAGTCACTTACATAACAACCCCTGTTAACCAGGATGGTATTCAACATGCTTTAGAACATTTTCATCTTATATAAAAGTAAAAAGAACGTGGGGAAACGTTCTTTTTGCTTTTATAGACGAATTTGATATATAGGGAGAGGGGTCGTCTATATTTTATCATATTATATGTCTTGTCTTAAGACACTTATATATTAACCCAGCCATATGAATTCATTGTGAATTTCATAAGAACTTTATGTGAACTTTTTTAAATATTGCCATTTTAAACACAAAAAAAGAACGTGGGGAAACGTTCTTTTTACTTTTATAGACGAATTGGTATATAGGGAGAGGGATCGTCTATATTTTATCATATTATATGTCTTGTCTTAAGACACTTATATACTACCGAGAACTTATGAATTCTCTATGAACAATTTCTTAATTCACAGTTTTTCTTGATTAGTATTGTGCTTCTACATTCGCTTGTACAACATAAATCTGATTTGGTACACATATAATACTTTTTGAACTTCCTTCTTTAACCCAACCAACTTTTTCACAATCATGATTAGGACAATCAACATTGACTGCACGATATTGATGATCTTGCACTTCTAAATGAAATTCACCATAATCTCCTTCAAAAGTATATGTCTGATTCTTTGATATATCTATTGTTTCAATAATCTCATCATGATAATGGATTTCTATAATACCACCTTTTTTATCTTGAGTCAGTTGATAAATGAGATAGATTGCACCAATCACAATACATAAGCCAATAATAAAAATAATATCTTTCTTTTTCATATATGATTTCCTTTACTTTTATTTTCTTTATTATGGTAATCAAGAGTGACACATAAGTCAATAATTTTATGAATTTTAATCTTTGTTATTTCATAATTGATAAGATAGGTGTATAATATTTATATAGAAATATTATAAATAAGGAGGAATCTTGATATGGTTAAAATCATGTTAGCATGTAGCGCTGGTATGTCAACTAGCTTACTTGTCACAAGAATGCAAAAAGCTGCAAAAGAAAGAGGTTTAGAAGCTAAAATTTGGGCTGTTAGTGAAACTGCTCTTACAACAGAATATGCTGCTGATCCATGTGATGTTTTACTTATTGGACCTCAAGTTCGTTTCCGTTTAAATTCTATCAAAGAACAAGTTAAAAACGCTATCCCTGTTGATGTTATTGACATGCGTACTTATGGTATGATGGACGGTGAAAAAGTTTTAGACCAAGCTTTAAAAATGCTAGAAGATTGGAAAAAATAAGCGTTAAACATTCGCTAACATATGAATACTTAAAAAGGACATTTCTAAATGCCCTTTTTTTACTTAATCTAAATCTTCTCCATTAGATGCAATAACTTTTTTATACCAATAAAATGAGTCTTTACGACTTCTAGAAAAATCTCCTGTTCCATCATCATGTCTATCCACATAAACAAATCCATAACGTTTTGCATATTGTCCTGTTCCTGCAGAAACCAAATCAATTGGTCCCCAAGTTGTATAACCAATTAATGGGACACCATCTTCAATAGCTTCCTTCATAGCAGCAATATGTGGTCTTAAGTAGGCAATACGATAATCATCATGAATAGAACCATCTTCTTCAACCTTATCAAATGCTCCAAGTCCATTTTCAACAATCATTAATGGTGTATGTGGGTAACGGCCATTCAATAATTTTAATGTATAACGTAAACCATCTGGATCAATTTGCCATCCCCAGTCACTTGCTTCTAAATAAGGATTTTTAGCACCAACTGTCATATTACCTTTAGCCATTTCTACATCCTTACTTACAGTAATACAGTTAGATTGATAATATGAGAATGTATAGAAATCAACTGTTCCTTCTTTTAAAATTTTATTATCTTCTTCAGTGATATAAGAAGTATCAATACCATGTTCTTTAAAATAACGCCACATATATGATGGATATTCACCACGAACCTGAACATCACCACAGAAATTATTCTTGAAATCATCTTCATCATATGCAGCTAAAATATCCTTAGGATTTGGTGTCAATGGATAAACTGTTGTATGAGCAATCATGTTTCCAATCATAAAATCAGGGTTAATTTCATGTCCTGCTTTCACAGTTAATGCACTGGCAACAAATTCATTATGTAATGCTTCAAACATTTTTTGTGGATCACTCTTTAATTCATCCAATGGAATACGATGATCTGAATTGACATCTTCAGGATCCATCATTCCTAAACCATAAAGATTTCCAATTCCTCCTTCACCCATACATGCAATATTGATTTCATTAAAAGTTAACCAATATTTCACTTTATCCTTATATCGTTTAAAGCATGTTGTTGCATACTTTACAAATAAATCAATCACTCTTCGATCAGTAAAACCATTATATTTTGTGACAATATTCCATGGAATTTCATAGTGACATAAAGTAATTAATGGTTCCATTCCATGTTTATGACATTCATCAATCACATCATCATAAAACTTCAAACCTGCTTCATTTGGTTCTTCATCATCACCATTAGGGAAAATACGTCCCCAGTTAATTGAAAATCTAAAAACATTCCATCCCATTTCAGCAAACATAGCAATATCTTCTTTATAATGGTGATAGAAATCTACAGCTTCATGACTTGGATAAAAGGCCGTAGGATCTGTTTTTGGTAAAAATGTTCTTGGTGTATTCACATCTCCACCTAATAACATATCAGGCACACATAAACCTTTTCCATCTTCTAGATAAGCACCTTCACATTGGTTGGCAGCAACTGCTCCACCCCATAAAAATCCTTTAGGAAAACCCATTTTTTATTACCTCCATTTCTTTATAACTTTATTATAAAACATTTTTTCTATTTGTAAGAAAAAAGAGCATAGCCATAAGGTTATGCTCAATTTATATTATTTTGCATCTTTAGGTGCAAATTTTGATTCATAATCGTAAATAGTACGTAAGATTTCTTCCATATCTTTTACGATTGGCATTCTTGGGTTAGCTGGAGTACATTGATCTTCATATGCATTCATAGCAATTCTATGAATTGATTCTTCCCAAGCAGCTTTATCAATACCTTGAGATTTAACGTTAGTTGCGACACCAACTTTAACGCATAATTCTTCACATGCATCAGCGAACATTTGAACACCTTCTTCAGGAGTTTTTGGTTTTAATCCAATTAATTGTGCTAATTCCATGTATTTAATATCAGCTTTATAGTTTTCAATTTTTGGCCAAATATTTAATTTAGTTGGAACTGTACCATTGTATCTAATAACATGTGGTAATAAGATACCATTTGTACGTCCATGAGGAATATGCCATTCTCCACCAATCTTATGAGCTAATGAGTGGTTCATTCCTAAGAATGCGTTAGCGAATGCCATACCTGCGATAGTTGCAGCATTGTGCATTTTTTCTCTAGCGATTGGAGTTCCTTTTGTAACTGATTCTTCTAAGTAATCAAATACCATCTTAACAGCTTGTTTAGCCCATCCATCAGTAAAGTCAGAAGCTAAGATTGAAACATAAGCTTCAACAGCATGAGTTAATACGTCAATACCAGTATCAGCAGCAATTGCTGGTGGTAAACTCATAACGAATTCTGGATCTACGATAGCTACAGTTGGAGTTAATGCGTAGTCAGTTAATGGATATTTCTTATTAGCTTTCTTATCAGTAATAACTGCGAATGGTGTAACTTCTGAACCTGTTCCTGAAGTTGTTGGGATACAGATTAATCTTGCTTTCTTACCTAATTCAGGGAATTTGAATGCACGTTTTCTGATATCCATGAATTTTTGTTTGATATCATCGAAGTTAACTTCTGGATGTTCATACATTAACCACATAACTTTTGCAGCATCCATTGATGATCCACCACCTAATGCAATGATAACATCAGGTTGGAATTTTCTCATTAATTCAACACCTTCGTTAACTGTATCAATACTTGGATCTGGTTCTACATCGAAGTATAATTCTAAGTCAACTTTATTACGTCTTCTTCTGATAACGTCTTCAATCTTTTCAACATATCCAAGATTGTACATACCTCTATCAGTAATAATCATGGCTTTTTCCATGTATTTCATATCTCTTAAATATCTAATTGAATTTCTTTCAAAGTAGATTTTTGGAGGAAGTTTAACCCATTGCATATTGTTGTTACGTCTCCCTATTCTCTTAATATTTAATAAGTTTACAGCACTAACGTTATTAGATACTGAGTTGTGACCATAAGATCCACATCCTAATGTTAATGATGGAATGAAGGCATTGTAAACTGAACCAATTCCACCGAATGTAGATGGAGCATTTTCGATAACACGAATTGCTTTACATTTTAAACCAAATTCTACTGAAATATCATGATTTTGTGTATGAATAGCAGCAGAGTGTCCTAAACCGTTGAATGCTACCATAGCAGCAGATTTAGCAATACCATCTTCAGTTGAAGTTGCTTTTAATACAGCTAATACTGGAGATAATTTTTCTCTTGTTAATGGTTCATTTGGACCAACTTCTTTACATTCAGCAAGTAAGATTTGAGTATCTTCTGGTACTTTAAATCCAGCTTGTTCAGCGATCCAAATTGCTGGTTTACCAACAACTGCAGCATTAACAGTTCCAACTTCGTTAACTTTATCACTGTATGCTTCAGCACCAAACATATATTTTTCAAGTTTAGCTTTTTCTTCAGCATTTACCCAATATACTTTAAAACGAGAAATTTCTTCTTTAAATTCATTATAAATTTCTTGGTCAACGATTGCAGCTTGTTCAGAAGCACAAATCATACCATTATCGAATGATTTTGATAATACGATATCATTAACTGCTCTTTTTAAGATACAAGATTTTTCAACATATGCAGGTACGTTACCAGCACCAACACCTAAAGCAGGTTTACCACAAGAGTAAGCAGCTTTAACCATTGCGTTACCACCAGTTGCTAAGATTGTTGCAACACCTGGATGGTTCATTAATGCGTTAGTTGCATACATTGATCCACGTACACCAATCCATTGAATACAATCTTCTGGAGCTCCAGCAGCAATTGCAGCATCTCTCACTACTTTTGCAGCTTGAACTGAACATTCATATGCAGATGGATGGAATGAGAAGATGATTGGGTTTCTTGTCTTTAATGAAATTAATGATTTGAAGATAACTGTTGAAGTTGGGTTTGTTGTTGGAACAATACCACAGATAACACCAACTGGTTCAGCAATTTCAGTAATTCCAGTTAAAGGATCTTCATTGATAATTCCTACAGTTTTCAAGTGACGAAGATTACTTGTTACATATTCGCAGGCGAATAAGTTTTTAACAGCTTTATCTTCAAAGACACCTCTTCCAGTTTCTTTAACAGCTGCTTCTGCTAAAACACCATGTTGATCTAATCCAGCAACAGAGCATTTAGCAACGATGTAATCTACAGCATCTTGATCAAAAGATTCAAATTTGTCTAATGCAACTAATGCTTTTTGTACTAACTCATCAATATGAGCATCAACTTGTTCATTAGTCCATTCAGCCTTTGGGGCTTCTTTTTTTACAGCTTTTTTTTCTGCCATAACATTTCCTCCGACATCATAAAATTATTTACACGTCTAATATACTATATTCCTTGTGAAAAAACAAGCAAGAGTATATATTTTTCATAATAAAAAAAGCGAAAAAACAATGTAAACCTTTTCAATTTATAAAATTATTTTTCCCAATAAAAATCAATATTTTCCATATCTTTTATTTTCATTTTCAAAAAAAGCCAACCCATATTTATAGGTTGACTTTTCAATGAATAATTAGTCTAATGCAGCAATCATTGCTTTATATGAATCTTCTTGTAAAGAAGCTCCACCTACTAATGCTCCATCAATATCAGGTTGTTCTAATAAAGCTTTTAATCCTTCTGGTTTTACAGATCCACCATATTGGATTCTCACTTGATCAGCAACTTCCTGACCATATAATTCAGCAACAACGCTTCTAATATATGCACAAACATCTTGAGCGATTTCATTAGTTGCAGTTTTTCCAGTACCAATAGCCCATACTGGTTCATAAGCAATAACAACACGACTTGCACAGTTTGGACATACATCTTTAAATGCAGCTACTGTTTGAGTTTTCACAACATCTTTAGTTGTTCCTGCTTCATATTCTTCTAATGTTTCACCAACACATACAATTGGAGTTAAATCATTTGATAAAACTTGACGCATTTTTGCATTCACTGTTTCATCAGTTTCACCAAAATATTGTCTTCTTTCAGAGTGACCTAAAATAACCCATTCTACTCCAATTTCTTTTAACATGCTTACACTCACTTCTCCAGTATAAGCACCACTATCTTTAAAATGACAGTTTTGAGCAGCAACAATTAAGTTTTTAGCTGCACCTTTAGCAGTCTGTAAAGCTAAATATGGAGTTGCAATTCCCCAATCAGCTTTATCAGTGCATGCTCCATCAACTGCTTCAACAAAAGCTTTTGTTTGGGCAATTGTTTTATTCATTTTCCAGTTTCCTACGATAATTGGTTTTCTCATTGTCATAATCCCCTTATTATTTATCATCAATTGCAGCAATACCAGGTAATACTTTACCTTCCATATATTCTAATGAAGCTCCTCCACCAGTTGAGATATGAGAAACTTTATCAGCATATCCAAGTTGCATAACAGCAGCAGCACTATCTCCACCACCGATAATTGTATTAGCATCTGGTAAATTTGCTAAAGCTTCGCATACTGCGATAGTTCCTTTAGCGAATGGTTCCATTTCAAATACACCCATTGGACCATTCCATACAACAGTTTTAGCTCCTTCTAAAGCAGCTTTGATATTTTCAACTGATTTAGGTCCAATATCTAATCCCATGTATCCTTCTGGAATATCTTCACCACATACTTTGATATCACCTTCAGCAGCAAATGCATTATTGATTACTGAATCAACAGGTAAGATTAATTTATCTCCACCTTTTTCAATAATTTCTTTAGCAACTTCAATACGATCATCTTCAACTAAAGAATTACCAATTTCATGTCCCATAGCTTTCATGAAAGTATAAGTCATACCTCCACCAACGATAACTTTATCAGCAATCTTTAATAAGTTTTCAATAACTAAGATCTTATCAGAAACTTTAGCTCCACCTAAAATAGCAACCATTGGTCTTTCAGGATCACTTACAGCTTTTCCAATATAAGCAATTTCTTTTTCAACTAAGAATCCAGCAGCAGATGGTAAATGAGCAGGAATTCCAGCAGTAGAAGCATGTGCTCTATGTACTGAACCGAATGCATCTTCAACGAATACATCTCCTAATGATGCCCAATATTGACCTAATTCAGGATCATTTTTGCTTTCACCTTTTTCATAACGTGTATTTTGTACTAAGATCACTTGAGCATTATCAGCTTCTTTAACAGCATTTTCAAGTTCAGGTCCTCTTGTACAGTTTACAAATTTCACATCTACTCCTAATAATTCAGATAATCTAGGAGCTACAACAGATAAATCATTTTTAGCTTTATCTTCTTCAGTTTTTACTTTACCTAAATGTGAGAACAATACGATAGCTTTTGGTTTTTGTTCTAACAAATATTTTAAAGTAGGTAATGCGGCAACAATTCTGTTGTCATTTGTAATTTCTCCTGTTTCTTTGTTTCTAGGTACGTTGAAGTCAACACGAACTAAGACAGTTTTTCCAGCGACTTCAATATCTTTAATTGTTTTTTTGTCCATTTTTCTCAACCCTCCATGTGCAAATTATAACATTCTTATAACTGATTTTCAATTGCTTTTATAGTTGTTAAAGCAATAAGAATTGTCATTTTTTGTAAAAATAGAAAAAGCTGTTTTTATATTTTATGTGAACTCAAAATAATCTCCGTATAATCGTCATTTATTGACTCATTCTATAAAAACACTTTCACCAACACATTATATTGACATATATTAATAGTGGTGATTTTATGTATGATGATATCCTTCAACATATCCATAATCCACAAACTCTCATTATTGATTTACGTGATGAATTTTCTTTTCGACAACTTCATTTAAAAAATGCTATCAATATTCCTGGGGATGATTTAAAAAGTCAAATTCCTTATTTACCTCATGATAAACTTCTATATTTTATCTGTGATACTGGAAAAACGGCTAAAAAGATGGCAGAACAATGCCAACAATTAGGTTTTCAATGTCAATATTTTCCACATAGCTTTCAATCCTTACTGATTTTAAAAAATGAACAATATTTTTAATAAAAAAGGAAAGACTTATGATTGATACTCAAGTCTTTCCATTTTATCTATGACCAATAAAATATTATTGATTATTTAATTGATAAAAAGCTTCTGTTGATGCATAGCAAGATTGATCTTTTAACTCATCTTCAATTCTCATCAACTGATTGTATTTTGCAATACGGTCTGTACGAGAAGCAGAACCAGTTTTAATTTGACCTGCATTTGTCGCTACTGCAATATCAGCAATTGTAGTATCTTCTGTTTCTCCAGAACGATGTGAAACAACAGCTGTATAGTTTGCTTTTTGAGCCATTTCAATAGCTTCTAATGTTTCAGTTAAAGTTCCAATCTGATTCACTTTAATCAAAATAGAGTTAGCAACACCTTTTTCAATACCTTGTTGTAAACGTTTTGTATTTGTCACAAAGAAGTCATCACCAACCAATTGAACACGATCACCTAATTTTTCAGTTAAGTAATCCCATCCTTCCCAATCATCTTGATCTAATCCATCTTCAATAGAAATAATTGGATATTTATCACAAAGTTCAACATAGAAATCAACAAGTTCTTGAGACGTAAATGATTTGTTGTTTTCTCCTGGTAGTGTATATTTTCCATCTTTGTAGAATTCACTACTTGCAACATCCATAGCTAATTTCACATCAACACCTGGTTTGTATCCAGCTGTTTCAATCGCTTCTAAGATTGTTTGAATCGCTTCTTCATTAGATGCTAAGTTAGGCGCAAAACCACCTTCATCACCAACGGCAGTATTTAATCCTTTTCCTTTTAAAACTTTCTTTAATGCATGGAAAACTTCAGCTCCCATGCGAATAGCTTCTTTAAATGAAGGCGCATTGACTGGCATAATCATAAATTCCTGGAAATCGACATTGTTATCAGCATGTGCCCCACCATTAATAATATTCATCATTGGTGTAGGTAACACATGAGCATTCGCTCCTCCAATATAACGATATAAAGGAATATTTAATTCATGAGCAGCACATTTTGCAACTGCTAAAGAGACACCTAAAATCGCATTAGCACCTAAACGACCTTTATTTGGTGTTCCATCTAAATCAATCATCATCTGATCAATTTTTCTTTGTGCAGTGACTTCTTCACCTACAATTGCTTTTGCAATTTCCTCATTAACATTTTGAACAGCATTTAAAACACCTAATCCTAAATATCTGTTTGCATCTTTATCTCTTAATTCAACAGCTTCATGGACACCTGTTGAAGCACCACTTGGAACAATGGCTCTACCAAAAGCACCACTTTCGCTTTTCACTTCTACTTCTACTGTTGGATTCCCACGTGAATCCAAAACTTCTCTTGCATAGACACTGACGATTTGACTCATTTTACTTTCCTCCTAATAAGTTTCATTATATGATCTATATCACATATAAGTTAGTTATAACTAACTATCAATAGAATAACACATTTTCTGATTTTGTGCAATCTTTATACTTTCAAAATCACTTATCACTCATAGTATTTACATATCTTCATTGTTCTATACAAGTTAAAAAGGACAACGCATTATTTTTTAAAACGTATTGTTAATCTTTCCTCCTGGTCCAGCATTGATAATCATTTCTGGGAAATTTGTATATTGTTTAAAGTTTTCCTGGAACATTTCAACAAGCTTTTGAGCTGTCATATCATAAGCATCTTTACTGACCCATGTTGTTCGAGGGTTTAATAATTCCTGAGGAACACCTGGACAAAAGAGTGGAATATTTAAATTAAAGAATGGGTCAACTTCATAGCTGACATAATCTAACTCTCCATTAATAGCCGCTTCAATCATTGCTCTTGTATATTTTAATGGAATGCGACGTCCTATACCATAAGAACCGCCAACCCATCCAGTATTAATCAAAAAGACATTAGATCCTGCTTTAGTCATGCGTTTTTGAAATTGTTTCGCATAAAGCAGTGGATCCATTGGCAAAAATGGTTCTCCAAAACATGTAGAGAATGTTGCCTGTGGCTCAGTAATACCATTTTCCGTACCAGCCAGTTTACTTGTATAACCTGATACAAAGTGGTAAACAGCTGAATTTTGATCCAATTTAGAAATAGGTGGCAAAACACCAAAAGCATCAGCAGCTAAAAAGAAGATTGTCTTAGGAATTGCACCCATACCACTTGGTTCAATATTTTTAATAAATTCAAGTGGGTAACCCACACGTGTATTTTCTGTAATAGAGTCATCATCAAAATCAATAATTCTTGTATCTTCAAATAAACAGACATTTTCTGCCATAGCTCCAAATCTGACAGCGTCCCAAATATCTGGCTCATTTTTTTGTGAAAGATTGATACATTTTGCATAACATCCACCTTCAAAGTTAAAAACAGAAGTACGTGACCAACCATGTTCATCATCACCTATCAATTGACGATGAGGATCTGTTGATAACGTTGTTTTTCCTGTTCCTGACAATCCAAAAAATAATGCCGTATTTCCATCTTCCCCAATATTAGCTGAACAATGCATTGTAAAAACATTGCGTTGAGGTAACATATAATTCATGACACAGAAAATACTCTTTTTAATTTCTCCAGAATATCCAGTTCCTGCAATCAAAACAATCTGTTTTTCATAATCAATCATAACAGCCACATCACTATTTAAACCAACTGATGCATCAACATGACAATCAGGAGCAACCAATACCAAATAATCTTCCTGAAAATGTTGTAACTCACGTGGTGTTGGTTTAATTAATAAATTAGAAATAAAAAGATTTTGACTTGCTTTTTCATTAATAATTCTAAAACCATAAGAATACTTTGGATTTGCGCCAGCATAACCATCAAAAATATATAAATCCTTATCTTGAAAATGTTGAATAATTGCCTGATAAACTTTTTCAAACTGTTCTCTAGATGCAGGTTGATTCACTTTTCCCCATGCAATTTTATCATGAACAGCTGGCGTATCTACAACATATTTATCATGAGGTGAACGTCCCGTTCTTTGACCTGTTTCCACACATAAACATCCAGCTCGACTTAAACGTCCTTCTTTTTTAATTAAAGCTTTTTCAATCAATGATCCCGCTGGAATATTTCTAAAAACATTTCCTGTCGTACTAATCCCATATTTTTTAATTCCATAATCATCCATACAAACACTCCTTTCTTTTTTAAGACTTCTTTCTTTTATTTTATAAAAAATAATTTCTTACCACAAGAAAACTCGTTTTTTCAAATAAAAAAACAGGACTCTTTCGAATCCTATCTATTCACTGAAGATGCAATTTTATGATATGTCCAACGTTTACCTCTAATCGCAATTGATAATGCCATAATATTTTCAGGTAAAGCAATACCACACCAACCAGCATCACCAATATGTTGGATATCAATACCACAACGTTTATTAACTAATGCAATTTCTCTAATTGTTCCTCCGTCACTACCTTCTTGAGATGTTCCAATAGAACTTAATGATAATGCTCCTTTAGATTTAATTAATTTACAAGCATCTCTCACTTCTTCTTCTGATAAACCAGGCACTGTATAAACAGCAGGCATTAAGATAATATCAGCACCTGCATCAATAAATCTTTCAATGCTATCTAAATCAACTAATGCTTCATCAATTCCTGAAGAATGCATTTTACCTGCAATAATCATTCCACCAAAGTATTCTTTTGCAAGTTTAATAGCATTTTCAATAGATGCATTACTTACACCTGTTCCAGGATTTCCTGTCAAACAGATAAAATCAAATCCCAATTCTTTAGCTTTTATAAATGTTTCTTTTGTCGCATGACGACCACTAGAAATTTCTAATCTGTTTTCCATCATTTTTGCATTTTCATCAATTGGTTCAAGATTACATCCTACTGGTCTACCTACTAATTTCTTTAATAATTTCACAGGTTCATCTGTTTCAGGTAATCCATTGATATGAGGATTATTGCAATCAAAAACATTTAATAAAACCATATCACTTCCAAAAGAAACAGCTAATTCAGCATTTGTTAAATCACCAAGTAAAGGTGGACAAGCCACAACTGTTTCAGTCATAATTGTTCTTCCTTCACTTGCTAAAATAGATTGTTTCAATTCATCTTTGTTCATTGATAACATTTCACTTGTTGTACAATTTAATAATCTTTTCATTTCCCGTATCCTCCTGTGAAATATTATATCGCTTTATTGTAACGCTTTCAACTCAATTCCTTAAGACTTTTTCAGGATTCAAAAATAACATAAAATATCTCAACATGAGTATGATGGTAATTCCATTGAAAATTGTTTTGATTCATCAATAAACATCTTTAAAATAGATATTATATTTGATTATGAAAAAACTAGGCTTAGCCTAGTTTTGAGGATGTGTATCTAAATAATGGACAACCATTTTTGATAAACATGTTGACACAATCAAACCAAAAAGAAGTGTCATGATAAGATACTGAAGCAACAGTGAAGTCACTGGCGCAAGCTGTAATAAATCGTATGTGATATAAGAAACAAGCACAAAAGCTACAATATCAACAATTAAAACGACTGTTCGATAAAGATTGATAGGACTATAAATACGATAAATCATATGAATGGATAAAATAGCTGTTGTATAGTAGAGAATTGTAAAAGCCTGATTTAAAGATAATGATAATGTCGGTGCTAATAGTTTTAAAGCAATGACACATAAAACAATCGCAATAGCATTTGGAAATGAATAGCGCATTGTGTATCTACCAATAGATTCTTTTTGTTTAGAGATATTCTTTTCAAATAAAATCATAAATGATGGGAATCCCTCTACAAAGTTATCCAGTAATGTCATTTGAAAAGGAATAAATGGATAAGGCATATTCAAAAGAATACATGTGATAGATATCAAAATTGTATAGATTGTTTTTAAATAATACATCGAAGCAGAACGTGTCACATTATTAATATCTAGTCTTCCCTCTTTCACAACATCTACCATTGTTGATAGTTCACCATTGATGACAACAAATTGTGATATTTGTTTAGCGGCATCTGATCCTGAACCCATAGCAATAGATACATCAGCATCTTTTAAAGCCAAAACATCATTCACGCCATCACCTGTCATCGCAACCTTTTGTTTATGTTTTTGTAAACATAAAATCATCTCATGTTTCTGTGATGGTGAGGCACGTCCTATCACATGGTAGTTTAAAATGGCATCTTCTAATTCTTGTGGCGTTGATAATGTAGAGGCATCAATATAATTTTGAGCATTTTCAATACCAGCCTGACTTGCTAGAGCACTAACAGTGACAGGATTATCCCCAGATATAACTTTCACATCAACATCATTATCTTTAAAAAACTGTATTGTTTCTTTAGCATCTTCTCTTAATGGATCTAAAATAACAATCACTGCCAATGGAACACTATGCATCATATCTTCCTGAAAAGTATCAAAATCATGATGTCTAGCAATCAATAAAATTCTAGCGCCTTGATGTTTAGCCTCTTCGATTTGGCTTGGCAAAACAAAATCAGGCAAGATGATTTCTGGTGCTCCAACAATAATCGTTCCTATATTTTCTAATTCTAGTGCACTCCATTTTCTTGCTGAAGAAAAAGAGACTCTTCTTAATGCGGAATAAGGGGCTTCACCTTGAAAATAATCCTGTAAAGTCAAAGACGTTGCATTATTATCAAGAGTTCCTTTCACAAATGAATTCATAATCAAAGAAAATTGATGACTCCATTGTGTATCAAAAGTATAAACATCTTGAACTTGCATTTTTCCCTGTGTTAATGTTCCTGTTTTATCCAAACATAACACATCGACATGGGATAATGTTTCAATACTGAACATTTCCTGAACTAACACTTTTCTTTTTCCTAGTCTTACAACGCTAGTAGCCAAAGATACACTTGTTAATAAAACCAGACCAATAGGTAACATACCTAATAATGCTGTTGATGTATTGACAATGGTTGTATTCAAAGTTTCATTTCTGATACCCATAGCCTGATAAAGCAAGCAAATACTGATTGGTAATACAAGCATACTTGTAAAACGTGTGACTTTCTTAAAAGTTTTCACCAACTCTGATGTCACTGGCTTACGTTTACGTGCTTCACTGGCAATCTTTGTTGCATAGTTATCCATACCCACATGTTCAACACAAGCATGACATGCTCCAGAAATAATAAAACTTCCTGATAAAAGATGATCACCGATATCTTTTAAAACCGGATCAGCCTCACCAGTTAATAATGACTCATCAACTTCTACCTGTGTATCTAGCACAATGCAATCTGATGATATCTGCATTCCTGTTTCCAAGAAAACAACATCATTCAAAACAATCTCTTCATTATCTATTTCCTGAATACAGCCATCACGTAAAACTTTTGTCTTTGGTGAAATAATTAAATTTAAACGTGCCACCATATTACGTGAACGAATATCCTGATAAATATGAATCACTGTATTCATTGTGACAATCAATACAAAAAATAAACTTGACCATGCTTTGACATAAATCAAAGCACAGGCAATCACAAAATTATAAACATTAAAAAGTGTAAACACATGTTCACAAAAAATCTGTCTATTTGTCTTAACTAAAGGTTTTGGTGAAACATTCACATGTCCTAACTGAACTTGTTCTTTCACCTGCTGACTTGTTAATCCCTTCACTTCACTCATAATATCACCCATTTTTAATATATAACTATTTCTAATCTTATCATATTTATATGGAAAAGCCATGAATTTTTTCTAAAGTTTTTCTAAATAAACTTCATTGACCATTTAAATCAGTTGGTTTATATAAGCAATTCTTAGTTTTGTGTTTTAATAAAATTATTTGAAAGAATAAACTAAGATCTTTTCAACAAAAGTGTCAGATTATCTATAAAAAATAAATAATAAAGTTATAGAAGAACCTGTATCAGCAATATAGTATGAAGTATCTTTTCAAAAGTAGAAAAAGAAATAGAAATACTTATAAGCATATGATATAATTCGATTAAATACAAATTATTTTTCCATTTTTGTATGTGAGAAAAAGCTAATTTTTATCCAACACTTAAAAATATAACAATAAATTTTCAAATCAGTCTATCTAAATTAAAAAAATAAAGGTATATTTGTCCTACGATAAATAGGAACAAAAAATAATGAGATAGAAATATTTTACAAATTCTTATTTGGAGAAATTGATGATAATTATTTTAGATAAATTTTAATTTTCATAAACGAAAGAAGGGAATAAAATTGAAAATCGGAATTGTATGTGCCACTGATGATGAACTTTCTCCGTTTTTAGCTATGATAGATAACTATAATATCACAAAAAAGGCAATGCTTAAATTTTATGAGGGAGAGATTTATGGCATGCAAGTTGTCACCCTATTTTCTGGGGTATGTAAAGTCAATGCTGCTATAGCAACACAAATATTGATTGATCATTTTAATGTAAATATAGTTATAAATGCAGGGACAGCTGGTGGAATGAATCCAAAACTGAAAATATTTGACACTGTTATATCTACCGAAGTCTGTTACCATGATGTTGCACAAGATACTTTAACAGAATTTCATCCATGGCTAAAAACTGTATTTTTTAAAGCAGATCAAGACTTAATAAAAATATCAAAAAGAGCTGTAAAAAACATAGAATCAAAAAACAAAGTATTTTGGGGACGAATTGTTACAGGAGAAGCTTTTATAACAGATATGGGACGTAAAAAAATCAATGATGAATTTGCACCTTTGGCAGTTGATATGGAAACAGCCAGTATCGCTCATGTATGCTATGTAAACAAGATACCATTTCTTTCAATTCGCTGTATTACTGATACTGCTGAACACAAAGGTGTTGAAAATTTTGAAAAAAATTGTGTCAAATCTTCTATAATCGCAAAAAATATGACTTTAGCTATATTAAAAGAATATAGGAATCAGCATAAATGAAAACGACAAAATAAGAAAAAGATGAAATATGCCATTTAAAAAATCTTCGAAGTCAACTTTATTTATGCAAGAGCATATCATTATTAACTATGCCTGTATCAAAAATAATATGATCATAAATATCCATCAGCAACTGGTGGATATTTATTGTATACAAAAAGGAATAGTTTTTGACTATTCCTGTATATCATTTTGATCAAAAACATCATCAATTGGTGCACCAGGAGCAACCATTGGGAAGACTTTATCATCTTCTTCAATCATACATTCAATCACTACTGGTCCTTGACTATCCATTGCTTCCAAAATAGCTGGAGCCACTTCTTCTTTCTTTGTGACTTTTATGGCTTTACATCCAAGTCCCTCTGCTGTTTTACAGAAATCAACTTTATCATCAAGTACAGTTGCTGAATAACGTTTTCCATAAAATAATGTCTGCCATTGACGAACCATTCCTAAAACATGATTATTTAAAATGACTTCAATAATAGGGACTTGATAACGTGAAGCTGTTGCTAATTCATTCATGTTCATTCTAAAACATCCATCTCCAGCAATATTAAAGACATATTGATCAGGTTTTCCATACTTTACACCAATGGAAGCCCCTAAGCCATAACCCATTGTTCCAAGTCCACCACTGGTAATGAGCTGACTTGGTCTTTTAAAATGGTAATATTGAGCTGCCCACATTTGATTTTGACCTACTTCAGTACAGATAATCGCATTATTATCTGTTAATGCTTCAATTTGTTCAATAACATATGGTCCTGTTAATTTATCACTATCATAAGATAATGGATATTGTTCTTTTAAAGCTCTGATTTCTTTTAACCACTGTGAATGATTTTGTTGCTTCAACAATAAATTCAAAGCATTTAAAACACTTTTTGCATCACCCACAATACCTAAATCAACATTGACATTTTTATTAATCTCTGCCTCATCCACATCAATATGAATAATTTTAGCGTGTCTTGCAAATTTTTGAGCATTTCCAATCACACGGTCACTAAATCTGACACCGATTGCTACTAATAAATCACAGTTAGAAACACCAAGATTACTTGTTTTTGTTCCATGCATTCCAAGCATTCCTGTATAACGTGGATTGGTTCCATCAAAAGCACCTTTTCCCATCAAAGAATCGGTAACAGGCGCATCAATCTTTTCTACAAACTCACGTAGTTCCTGGGAAGCATCAGATCTGACAACACCTCCTCCAACAAAAACAAATGGCTTTTCACTTTTTTCAATCATTTCAATAGCTTCTTTTAATGTTGATGTTGGATAAGTATAACTACGTCTTTCTATTTTTTCTGGTTTTTGATGATGATATTCACATTTTGCAGCTGTAACATCTTTTGTAATATCCACAAGGACAGGTCCAGGTCTACCTTCTTTAGCAATTTGAAAAGCTTTACGAATTGTTGGTGCTAAACTTTCTACATCTTTGACAATATAATTATGTTTCGTAATTGGCATTGTTACTCCAGCAATGTCAACTTCTTGAAAACTGTCTTTTCCTAATAATGGAACACCCACATTGGCTGTAATAGCAACCAAAGGTACAGAATCCATATAAGCTGTTGCTATTCCTGTCACAAGATTTGTCGCCCCTGGTCCACTTGTAGCCATACAGACACCTACTTTTCCTGTAGCTCTGGCATAGCCATCAGCGGCATGTGAAGCCCCTTGTTCATGAGAAGTCAAAACATGATTAATTCGATCTCGATAATGATATAAACTGTCATAAACGTTTAAAATTGTTCCTCCAGGATAACCAAAAACAGTATCAACACCCTGTTCTAATAAACATTCAATGACAATATCGGCCCCCGTTAATAACATATACTTCTCCTCCTACTCTTTGACTTTTAAAACCGCCCCAGTATTTGCAGATGTCACCATAGACGCATATTTTTTCAAATATCCTTTGACAACTGGTAATTTTGGTTTAAAATTCTTTCTTCTTTCTTCTAATTCTTCATCACTAACTAATAATTCAATACGATGATTGATAATATCAATTTCAATCATATCTCCTTCTTTCACAAGCCCAATTGGTCCTCCAACTGCCGCTTCTGGTGAAACATGACCAATAGATGCTCCACGTGTTGCCCCTGAGAAACGACCATCAGTAATTAAAGCGACATCTTTATCTAATCCCATGCCAGCAATTTCAGATGTTGGCGATAACATTTCTCGCATTCCTGGTCCACCTTTTGGTCCTTCATAACGAATGACAACAACATCACCAGCGACAATCTTTCCAGCACGAATAGCAGCTATTGCATCTTCTTCACAGTCAAAGACTCTTGCTGGTCCTTTATGTTGTAACATTTCTTGAGCTACTGCACTTTGTTTCACAACACAGCTATCAGGTGCTAAGTTTCCTTTTAAAACCGCAATTCCACCTGTCTTCATATATGGATTTTCTACAGGTCGAATGATATTTGGATCTAAATTAACACATCCTTCAATATTTTCTTTTAATGTTTTTGTTGTACAAGTTAAAACATCTGTGTGTAAAATACCTAATTGATCTAATTCATTCATCACAGCATACACACCACCAGCTTCATTTAAATCTTCCATAAATGTATCCCCTGCAGGCGCTAAATGACACAAGTTTGGTGTATGTTGACTAATTTCATTAGCAATTTCTAAATTTAACTCAACTCCAGCTTCATATGCGATAGCAGGTAAATGTAACATTGAGTTTGTTGAACAACCTAAAGCCATATCAACAGTCAAAGCATTCAAGAAAGCATCTTTTGTCATGATATCTCTTGGTTTGATATCTTTTTTGACTAATTCCATAATTTGCATACCCGCATGTTTAGCTAATCTTATTCTTTCACTATAGACAGCTGGAATAGTTCCATTACCTTTTAATCCCATTCCTAAAACTTCAGTTAAACAGTTCATAGAATTGGCGGTATACATACCTGAACATGAACCACATGTTGGACATGCTTTTTCTTCAAATTCTTTTAATTTTTCAGCAGTGATTTTCCCTGCATTATATTGTCCCACAGCTTCAAACAATGATGATAAACATGTTTGTTTGCCATCTAATCTTCTTCCAGCCAGCATTGGTCCACCACTCACAAAAATTGTTGGCACATTAATTCTTGCTGCTGCCATTAATAAACCAGGAACATTCTTATCACAGTTTGGAATCATAACCAAACCATCAAATTGATGTGCATTGGCTAAACATTCAGTACTATCACAAATCAATTCTCTTGTGACTAATGAATATTTCATTCCTGTATGATTCATAGCAATACCATCACAAACTGCAATTGCTGGTATTTCAACAGGTGTTCCACCTGCTAAATAAATTCCTTTTTTCACTGCTTCAGCAATTTTATCTAAATTCATATGACCTGGAACAATTTCATTATAAGAATTTACCACTCCAATGAGTGGTCTATCTAGTTCTTCTTCAGTCATTCCCAAAGCATTAAATAATGAACGATGTGGAGCTCTTTCTACTCCTTTTTTGACTTGATCACTTTTCATGCATTTACCTCCTATAAGTTCTCTACAACATATTGTCCCATTTGGCAACATGTCACCTGTTGTTTTCCTTCAGACATAATATCTATTGTACGATAGTTCTTTTCCAAAACTTTTTCTACAGCTTGTTCAATATCATCTGCTTCCTGATCCATATCAAATGAATAGCGAAGCATCATTGCTGCTGAAAGAATTGTTGCGATAGGATTTGCAATATTCTTTCCAGCAATATCTGGTGCACTTCCATGACTTGGTTCATACATACCCAGTTTATCTTCTCTTAATGATGCACTTGATAACATACCAATTGATCCGGTAATCATACTAGCTTCATCACTTAAAATATCTCCAAACATATTTTCAGTCAAAATGACATCAAACTGACGTGGATCTTTGACTAACTGCATTGCACAGTTATCCACAAGCATATGTTCTAATTTTACATCTGGATAATCTTTAGCCACAACATTCACAACTTTTCGCCATAAACGAGAAGTATCTAAAACATTTGCCTTATCGACACTTGTCACTTTATGACGTCGCTTCATCGCAATATCAAATGCACGTTTAGCAATACGACGAATTTCTGCTTCACTATAAATCAGATTATCATGAGCCACCATCTGTCCATCAATCTCTTTGGTTTCCCTTTCACCAAAATAAAGTCCACCTGTTAACTCACGAACAATGATCATATCAAAACCATCCTGACTTAATTCTTCTTTTAACGGACAGGCACCTTTTAATTCTTTATATAAATAAGCAGGTCTTAAATTGGCAAACAATCCCAAAGCTTTACGCATCTTTAACAACCCGGCTTCTGGTCTTAATGATGGTTCTAACTGATACCATGGTGAAGTATTTGTATCCCCACCAATAGAGCCTAATAAAACGGCATCACTTTTTTGAGCCATTGCAATAGCTTCATCAGTCAAAGGCACACCATATTTATCAATGGATATACCACCCATATCTATATATTGATAATGAAAAGTATGATGATATTTCTTGGCAATAGCATCTAAGACTTTCAATGCTTCATTGACAATTTCTGAACCAATACCATCACCTTTAATGACTGCAATTGTTTTTTCCATAGATTATCCTCTTTTCTTTTCGTTAACATAATTCACCAATCCATTTGCCTGAATCATTTTTTGTAAAAATTCAGGGAATGGCTGTGCCTGATATTGTTTATTTTTTGTTATATTTTTAATGATTCCTGTATCAAAATCAACTTCTACCTGATTGCCTTCATCTATGTCTTGAGCGGCTTCAGGACATTCCAAAATAGCAAATCCAATATTAATCGAATTACGATAAAAAATACGAGCAAAAGACTGGGCAATAACACAGCTGACTCCAGCTGTTTTTAAAGCTAATGGAGCATGTTCACGTGAAGAACCACACCCAAAATTCTTTCCAGCCACCATAATATCTCCTGGATTTAATCTTTCTACAAATGTTGGATCAATATCCACCATGGCGTGACTGGCTAATTCTTTTGCATCAAATGAATTTAAATAACGTGCAGGGATAATCACATCCGTATCTACATTATCCCCATATTTTAAAACAGTTCCTTGGGCTTTCATGTTATTTTCCCACCTTTCTTGGATCAGCTATATATCCTGCAATAGCACTCGCTGCCGCAACCTCAGGAGAAGCTAGATAAATCAAAGATTCTGTATCTCCCATTCTTCCTACAAAGTTACGGTTTGTTGTAGAAACACATTTTTCACCTTTTGCCATAACACCCATATGACCACCCATACATGGTCCACAGCTTGGTGTATTGAATGCACATCCTGCTTCCACAAAAATTTCTGCCAAACCTTCTCGAATACATTCCACAAAGATTTTCTGTGTTGCAGGAATGACCATGACTCTAACTGTATCTGCGACTTTCTTTCCTTTTAATAACGCCGCAGCTTTACGCAAATCACTTAAACGACCATTCGTACATGAACCAATCACAACTTGATCAATATAAATCTTTTCACTTTCATTGATTTCTTCCATTGTATGTGCATTTCCTGGTAAATGAGGGAAAGCCACAGTTGGTGTAATTTTTGATAAATCAATTTCAATGACTTCATCATATTCTGCATCTTCATCTGCCTGATACTCTTTATAACTTTTCTTTGAATGTTGTTTCATATATTCTCTTGTTTTCTCATCAACTGGGAAAATACCATTTTTAGCACCTGCTTCAATCGCCATATTACAAATTGTAAAACGATCATCCATCGTTAAAGAAGAAACACCTTCCCCAGTAAATTCCATAGATTTATATAAAGCACCATCAACACCAATACGTCCAATAATATGTAAAATCACATCTTTACCACTGACATATGGCTGTAATGCTCCTTTTAAAACAAACTTAATGGCACTTGGCACCTTAAACCAAAGTTCTCCTGTGGCCATACCTGTCGCAATATCAGTTGTTCCAACACCTGTTGAAAAAGCCCCTAACGCTCCATAAGTACAAGTATGTGAGTCAGCCCCAATAATACACTCTCCAGCAACGACAATTCCCTGTTCTGGTAAAATCGCATGTTCAACACCACATTTTCCCTGTTCCATATGATGTGTTAAACACTGTTCTCTAGAAAACTCTCTGATGGCCTTTGAATTTTCTGCTGATTTCATATCTTTATTAGGCGTAAAATGATCAGGAACCAAAACAACCTTATCCTTATCAAAAACATGATCAGCCATTTGTTTAAAAATCGGCAAAGCCATTGGCCCTGTAATATCATTAGCCATTACAACATCTAGTTTTGCTTCAATTAACTGACCAGCCACAACTTCTTTCAATCCTGCATGATCAGCTAATATTTTCTGTGTCATTGTCATTGACATATATATTCCCCCTTATTACTTTGTATGTCATCACTAAAGAGTCAAATGACTCTTTACTGAACACACACAAAGTGTGTGTATTTTAGTTATTAATTAATTTATCTTCATCAGACCAGCTATATAAACTTCTGATTTCTTTTCCAACTTTTTCACTTTGATGTTCTTTAGCTAATTTACGCATAGCTTTGAAATGAGCTTGTCCTCCAGCTGGTGACATATCTAATAAGAAATCTTTCGCAAATGTTCCATCTTGAATATCTTTTAAGATTTGACGCATAGCTTTCTTTGTATCTTCAGTAATAATCTTTGGTCCAGTAATATAATCTCCATATTCTGCTGTATTTGAAATAGAATATCTCATTCCTTCAAATCCTGATTGATAGATCAAATCAACAATCAATTTCATTTCATGAATACATTCAAAATATGCATTCTTTGGATCATATCCTGCTTCTACTAATGTTTCAAAACCAGCCTGCATTAATGCACAGACACCACCACATAATACAGCCTGTTCACCAAATAAGTCAGTTTCAGTTTCAGTTCTGAATGTTGTTTCCAAAATACCTGCTCTTGCCCCACCAATAGCTAAACCATAAGCCAAAGCCATATCTAAAGCTCGACCTGTTGCATCTTGTTCTACTGCTACTAAACATGGTGTTCCTTTTCCAGCCTGATATTCACTACGTACTGTATGTCCTGGTGCTTTAGGTGCAATCATTGTGACATCAACATTTTTTGGTGGTACAATTTGACCAAAATGAATATTAAATCCATGTGCAAACATCAACATGTTTCCTTCTTCCAAATTTGGTTCAATTGATTCTTTATATAATTTTGCCTGTAATTCATCATTAATTAAAATCATAATAATATCTGCTTTTTTAGCAGCTTCAGCTGAAGTATAAACTTCAAATCCTTGAGCTTCAGCTTTTGCCCAAGATTTTGAACCTTCATATAGTCCTACAATAACATGCACTCCTGATTCTTTTAAGTTTAATGCATGAGCATGTCCTTGTGATCCATAACCAATAATAGCGACTGTTTTTCCATCCAATAAAGCTAAATTACAATCTGATTCATAATAAATTTTTGACATTTTTTTACCCCCTGTTTTCTTTCTTATTTATTTCAAAATTATTAAGACCTCTTGAAATACCAGTTAAACCAGTACGCACGATCTCAACAATATTGAAGCCATCTAACATTGCTAATAAACCATTGATTTTATTATGTGTTCCTGTTACTTCAATAACCATTGAATCTGGTGACACATCCACAATCTTAGCTCTAAATATATCGACGATTGAAACAATATCTGCACGTGTGTGGCAATCAGCTTCAACTTTAATCATGACAAGTTCACGGTAAACAGATGCTTCGCTTGGTAAGGCAAAGATTTCAATGACATCTTCTAATTTTCTAAGCTGTTTTTCAATCTGTTCAAGAATTTGCTGATTCCCATGTGCAACCACTGTCATTCTTGAAATCCCTTCTGTGTTTGTTGGTCCTACGGTTAAACTATCAATGTTATAACCACGTCTTGAAAACAAACCACTCACACGTGTCAGAACTCCTGCACTATTGTGTACAAGAATTGATAAAATAAGTTCTTCCATAAATTATCCTTCCTTTTTTATATTTTTATAAATACGATTCATAGCTGAAATCATAGCTTTAATCGTCGCTGTTGTAATATTCAAATGCACTCCTACCCCATATTCACAAAGCTCTTCACCTTGTGGTCTTAATTGGACATAGGCAGCAGCTTTAGAATTTGAACCAGATGTTAAAGCATGTTCACTATAATCCACTAAATCTGTATATAGAAAATCATCTGTGGCATTGAATGCATTCTTAACTGCATCAATAGGTCCATTGCCATATCCAATTAAAGTTTTCACTTCACCATGATCTTCAATTGTCACTTCAGCGCGTCTTTCATATTCATTATCTTCATCACTAATATCTATTAATCTCTGTTTAATAAATTTATATGGATATTCCAAATCTATATATTCCTTTTTAAATGTGTCATAAATACGTTCTGGAGAAACTTCTCCTTCAATTTCACTAATATTTTGAATAGCTTTTGCAAAATCAGCCTGTAAAGCTTTTGGTAAATGATATCCAAAGACTGTGTCCATAACAAAAGCCACTCCGCCTTTACCTGATTGTGAATTGATACGTACAATTGGCTCATATTGACGATTTAAGTCAGCTGGATCAATTGGTAAATAAGGGACTTCCCAAATACCATCACCACGTTGATGATAAGCATACATACCTTTATTAATGGCATCCTGATGGCTGCCAGAAAAGGCAGTAAAAACAAGTTCTCCAGCATATGGCTGTCTTGGTGGAATTTCCATTTTTGTACATTTTTCATAAACATTTTTAATTTGGTTGATTTGTCCCAGTTCCAACTTTGGATCAATACCATGTGTAAACATGTTTAAAGCCAATGTCACAATATCAACATTTCCTGTTCTTTCCCCATTTCCAAACAATGTTCCTTCAACACGATCAGCTCCTGCCAATAAAGCAAGTTCAGTAGAAGCTACACCACAACCTCTATCATTATGTGGATGAACACTCACAATAACTCTTTCTCGATCTTTAAAATGACGGCACATCCATTCAATCTGATCGGCATATACATTTGGTGTATCCATTTCAACTGTAGATGGTAAATTAATAATCACTTTATGTTCTTTTGAAGCACCCCAAGTATCTAAAACAGCTTCACAGACTTCCATCGCATAATCAACTTCCGTACCAGTAAAACTTTCAGGCGAATATTCTAAGATAACTTCTCCATCAAAATCCTGAGATAACTCCTTGACTAATTTTGTTCCATCAACAGCAATTTTCTTAATTTCTTCCTTACTCTTATGAAACACAACATCTCTTTGTAAAATAGATGTTGAATTATAAATATGCACAATCGCCTTTTTTAATCCTTTTAAGGATTCAAATGTTCTTTTAATCAAATGTTCTCTCGCTTGTGTTAATACCTGCACTGTCACATCATCAGGTATTAAATTTTTATCTATTAACAATCTTAAAAAGTCAAACTCAATCTGTGATGATGATGGAAAACCAACTTCTATTTCTTTAAAGCCTAAATCAACAAGCATTTGAAACATTTCTACTTTTTCATTAATATCCATTGGTGTAATTAAAGCTTGATTCCCATCACGTAAATCAACCGAACACCAGATAGGCGCTTGTTCAATTTCATGATCTGGCCATGTACGATCTGCCAATTTAATTGTTTCAAATCTTCTATATTTTTTATAGTTCATATATTTTCCTCCCCTTTCCTATAATAAAAAAACTCGTTCTCACCATGAAAAACATCATAGTTGAGGACGAGAGTTCATGACTTCGTGGTTCCACCTCATATTCATTATTGCCTCACGACAATAACCTTATCAAGTACGCTTATTCATATAAGTTCATACTCTAGCGTGATAACGGTCGCATTCCGTAGCAGCTTACTTATTTTTCAGTGCTCCACTCAAGGACGAGTTCAATAACACTTTCACAGTCCTTTCCACCAGCCAGAACTTCTCTATGCATCATTTGTTATTTACTATTTCCTATCACTGTATTTATTATAGAGTTGTTGGATATATCATATACCTTTTCTCAAACATAGTCAACTATATTCTTCTCTTTTTTCTATTTACTTTTTTAGTTTTGTGAAATTATATATATTATTTTTCGTCTTTTTCAAAAAATATATTTATTTTATGAGTGTTCAAATATCATTCATAAAAGCATTTTATCACCTTCCCATCTCCATTATTGATTCATAAAACACTTTGATTATATATGACATATACTCAATCCAAATAACGATGTGCCCATACAATCCATAAAATCAAACACCTCATGTTTTCCATTATATTTTTATTCATTGAAAACGAAAAAAAGAATAACCCTTTAGAGTTATTCTATCTATCAAAAGCCAAATCAATTAATCGATCAATAAGATCACTATAAGAAATACCATAATCTTCAATTAATTGTGGATACATTGAAATTTTTGTAAATCCTGGCATTGTATTAATTTCGTTTAAATAAACATTGTTTGTCTTTTTATCCAAGAAGAAATCCACACGAGATAAACCATGTCCATCAATAGCTTTGAAAACTTTTAATGCATATTCTCTAATTTGATCTTGAATCTCCTGGTCGACAAGTGCAGGTATACAAGTCTGACTTTCTTCATCCTCATATTTAGATTCAAAAGTATAAAACTCACCATGAGGCATAATTTGTCCTACACGAGAAACAATAGGATCATCATTTCCTAATACAGCTGTTTCTAATTCGATACAATCAATACATTCTTCTATCACAATATGACTATCATATTGTCCTGCCTGATGTAATATTTCTAGCAAGTCTTCTTCGTGATCTACACGATAACAACCTACACTTGATCCAGAACGACTTGCCTTCACAAAACAAGGAAACCCTAACTGATTTTTCACTGCTTTTAATATATCATCAGTTTCATCAAATTGATGATTCACAACAACATATTGACCGTCATATCTTTTTTTCACATATAAAGATTTGACTTGTGGAATTCCTACTGTTTCTAAAATCTTTTTGGTATAAATTTTATCCATGGCCACACTTGAAGCCAATGTTCTACATCCTACATATGGAACACCAGCCAATTCAAATAACCCCTGAATCGTTCCATCTTCACCATATTGTCCATGAAGAACAGGGAAAATAACATCTTGTTGTTTCAACAAATGATAAATATCTTCAATATGTGTTGAGTGATCTAACCATGAATCTAAAGTTAAATCTTCCTGACCGGCATCTAAAAGATACCATTCTCCAGACTGATCAATACCAACCAAAGTCAACTCATAACGATCTCTATGAAGATTTTTTAAAACAGATGTACAAGACATTCTTGAAATGGTATGTTCAGTAGATTGTCCTCCACATATAATCATTAATTTTCTCATTTTTTATATTTCTCCTTTAAATAGTCTACAACTTCATCAAGATGCATGCCATGTGATCCTTTTAATAAAATGACATCATCATCCTGTATACATCCCTCTAAAGCTTGAATTAAATCTTGATTACTTTCAAAATGATAAGCTTCTATACCATTTTCCTGCGCTTTTAAAACAATATTCTGGCTTGCAGGTCCTACACACATTAATTGATCTATATGCTTTTTAGCAACATATTGTCCAACTTCCTGATGAAATGCCTGTTCATACGCTCCAAGCTCTAACATATCTGCCAAGATAGCTATCTTTCTATTAGGATACTTTGCTAAAACATCAAGGCTTGACTTCATCGAATCTAAGTTGGCATTATATGTGCCATCAATCAATCTGATTCCATGACTCAGTTCGATCATATCCATACGATTTTTTGTCAGTTCAAATTGATCAATACCTTTAATACACTTTTCAATATCAATATCTAAGCTTAGCCCTACCGCAATCGCAATCAACGCATTCATCACAAAATGCTGACCAGAAACTGGCACATGAACATGATAAGTTTTTCCCTGATAATCCAAATCAAAATAAGATTCTTCTAATAATAACTCAACATGATAAGCTTTTAAATAACAGTCATTATTTTCACCAACACGAATAATAGGATAATCTTGAGATTGTACAGTATGCAACATATCATTATCATCATTGATAATAAGTCGTCCCTGCTGAGTTAATCCTTCAACAATTTCCATCTTCGCTTTTAGAATATTGTCTCGTGAACCTAGTTCCCCAATATGTGCTGTTCCAACATTTGTAATAACTGCAATATCAGGTCTTGCAATATGTGTCAGATGGCGAATTTCACCAAGATGATTCATCCCCATTTCTAATACCATGACTTCTTCATCCTGATGTCTTAAAACTGTTAAAGGTAAACCGATATGATTGTTGTAGTTACCTAAAGTTTTCAGAGTCTTATATTGCATTGATACCACAGCATAAATCATATCCTTGGTACTTGTTTTTCCAACACTCCCTGTAATTCCCACAACTTTAACAGCACGATGTTTTCTTAAATAAGCTGCCATATCTGTTAATGCCTGTAAAGTATCCTTCACTAAAATCACGTTTTTATCAGGATAATCTATGGACTGAGATGTTATAACAGAACTTGCGCCAGCTTCAAAAGCCTGTTTTATAAACTGATGTCCATCATTTTTTTCTCCAACCAGCGGAATATACATATCTCCTTCATGAATCTGTCTTGTATCTTGCGTAAATCCATGAATATCATCATTGATATTTCCACTCAACAATGTGCCCCCAGTGGCTTCAATAATCTCTCTTATTAGCATAATTTTACCTCATTTTTAATATATGCACTATTATAGCACCAGTTCACTAGGAAAGCTATGAAATTTTATTGTTCTTATATAATAAAAAATAGCTGTTTAAAACAACTATTTCTCTTCATATTCTTATATATTTATATTTTATCTAGCTCAAATCAGTATAATGACAATTAAATATAATCACCTTGTCCATCAAAGAACAATCTTTGTTGCTGGGCACCATCAAAGTCCATAATGACATAATAGCTTTCTTGTTGATAAGCTGATACATATGTTTTCACAATCAATTTATCACCAACAATATAACCTGTATCAACCAATCCATTATAAATTGTCTTTTCTTGCTGTGTTGATAAATCATATCTGACAACACTGCCATCCATAGACTGATAAAATAAATACTGCTCATTCATATTTAAGAAATTAATAACATTCGCTTTTAATACCTCTGTCTTTTTACTATTTATATCTAACAAACAGATACCATCTGATGATAAATAATAAAGTTTTCCATCTAAATAAATTAAATTATAAAATGATCCACTCAATAATTTTTCATCATTTTCTCCATTTCTATTCATACGATAAATACCATCATCAGATGTATAATAAATATAATCATCTACAACATTAATACAATAAGACTGTCTATCATTAAGCTTTGTCTGTTTTTGTGTATTGATATCATAAACATAGATTGATTCATTATCCTCGTCTAATTGATAATAGATGCGATCATTATCTATATATGGATAATAAATAGCTTTAGTTATGAATTGATTTTGATCTTTACCATCTAATGAAACTTCACATAAATAATTCTGTTGATTTGTATAATAAATCTTATCATTATGAATCATGATATTTTGACATTTCTCTGTGACCAATGTTTGACGGTTATTTAAGTTTTGATTCATGGATACAAGATACCCCTGATCATTACACATATAAAGCGTTTCTCCATCAAAATAAACCTCACCATTTTGATTGATATTTCCAACCAAACTTGAAAAACCTGTTTTTCCTGATATTGTCATGGGTTGTTGTGGTAACGTATCTGATGATGTATCATGAAAAGACGTATAATTAAGCATTGGTCCATGATAGACATATTCATAGGATACAACAGTTAAAACAGCCAAAACAATAACACTTACTAAAATGAGTAACTTATTTACTTTTTTATTGACTGGTATATCTTTAAAAGACGATGTCTTTGTTTCCTTTTCAACAGTTTCTTCATCAAAAAACAGTGGTTCATAATATCCACCATTTTGTTCTTGTGACTTGTATAATGGATGACCACAATATGGACAATAATTCATATCATTGCTGACTTCATTTTGACAATTTGGACAAATCATATCTCAATCCTCCTATGACTGTTGATGAGGATTTTCATGTTCATCAACAACTTTATAATCAACGTCAATAACATCACTATCCTGATTTTGGTAATCCTGATAAAGAGATTCATAATATTCTTGATCTTCTTTATCTTCATGTGACTGACGACGTGAAAAGAAAAGCTTTCTTATTATCCAGATAACCAAAATAACCCCAATCAAAACAATCAGGATTGGTAAAAATAATCTTAAAGCTAACATAATTAATACAAGCACACATAACAAATATATAAAATTATATCCCATATCATTTCTCCTTTTGCGATATAGTCTATATGATAAATATAAACTATAAATGAACTGCGTCTTCCTCCTCATGCCATACAAACAAATAGTAAACTGGTACTTTTAAACCTGATGCAAACTTTTCAACAACCTTTAAAGACACATTTCTACGACCTCTTTCAACATCTGAAACATAGTTTTTAGATAACTGGCAGCGAAATCCAAGTTCTTCCTGAGAAACATTTTGCATCAAACGGAGTTCTTTAATTCTTCTCCCAAAACGAATATTTATATTTTCCATACTCACTCATTCTCCATCTGTCGTATTTTTTGAGCTTCTTCCTTAATCTTTTTAAAACGATGATGTAATCCTGATTTACTAATGGTTTGACCAGTCTGCTGATAATATGTATCTGCCAATTCATTTAAAGTCAACTCAGGATTTTCTAAACGTAATAAAGCCACTGTACGTGTCTTATCATCTAAAATTTCAATGCCTACTTTATCAATGATATAGGCAATATCTTCAATTTGAGCTGTAGAAGCACTCATCGCTTTCACTTCATTAGCAATATCACAATTATTCCATCTGTTGACAGTATTGGCCATAGAACGGTCAATACGTGTCATTTCAAAATTCATAACTGATTGTGAAGCACCAATGGCTCTTAAAAAATCCCCAATTTTTTCTGCTGATTTTAAATACACAACATATTTATTACGTCTTTTAATCATTTTGGCATGCAAGTCATAACAATTCATCAACTCCATAATAAATGAAGCATATTCTGGTTCATTCACACTCATTTCCAGATGATAGTTAGATGTATCTGGATTATTCACACTTCCACAAGATAAAAAGACCCCAGCCAGATAAGCTCTTTTCTTGGCATCTGTTTCTAAAAAATGAATATCTGGAAAACTTTGTATACCAATGCCTTCCATAAGATGCAAGTCTTCTAAGATTTCTCTTGCCTTAGAAACCATCAATGTATAAATATTATTTTTTTTCAATTTCATTTTTCTAGAAACACGAAATTCTATATGTGGTTGATATAAATCCTTTAAGAATTTATGCAATTTAGATGCGATTTTCGCATTTTCAGTTCTTAATGTTAGCGTTAAGCCTGATTGATTGAGTGACAATGTTCCAAGAATTTTAATCATTGCACAAAGTATTGCCTTTTCGCACGGTTGATCAAAATCATTGAATACAATTTCTTCTTTGACGACTCTTGAAAAAGAAATCATCATAAAACCTCCTTAATGATCAGCATCACGATGCCATTTATAAACTTGATAATATTTTGAATAATACTCTGCAAAATAATTGGTAAGTGTGACTGAACGATGCTGTCCCCCAGTACATCCAATTCCAATAATCATTTGCATTTTACCCTCTTCTTCATATTTCTTTAATAAATAATCATAGTATTCTATTGTTCTACGAACAAATTCCTGTGTTTCACTTTGTGACATCACATAATCATAAACCTCTTTATCATTTCCAGTTAATTTTCTTAAACTTTCAATATAAAAAGGATTTGGTAAAAAACGTACATCTAATAATAAGTCTGCATCACGTGGAATTCCATGTTTATATCCAAATGAAATAAAAGAAACTCTAAATGTATCACGATTTCCTTTGTGGAAATAACTTTCTAATTTATCTTGTAATTTTGATGGCTTTAATAATGTTGTATCAATCACAATATTAGCCAACTGACTAATAGGGTCAGCCATTTCACGTTCAAATTCAATAGCTTCAACCAAAGATGATGCCACATTACTAATCATGAGTGGGTGAGAGCGTCTTGTCTGTTTATAACGTGAAAGTAAAACTTTATCGTCACAGTCTAAGAAAATAACTGTCAAATCTACCCAATCCATGTTTGATAAGATTCTCACAGCCAAAATCGCATCACCTAGCGATACTGCCATAGCCACTTTAGAATATTTCGTAGACGTACGCATTAAATCCCCAAATTCTTTTAATAATGGAATAGGATAATTATCTATACATCGATACTCCATATTTTCAAAGATAGCCATTGCCTGAGTTTTACCAGCCCCAGACATCCCCGTTACAACAATAACTTCAATTTTATTCATATAACTCACCTTCTCTTTTATAATATATCAAAAATCACATTATAAGTGTACTCTTTTTTTATACAAAAAGAGAAAAGAATCTATTTCCCTTCTCTCTATTTGAATAATGAAGCAATATATTGTCCTGCAATAGCACCATCATTAGCAGCAGTCACAACTTGTCGCAGTTGTTTATCAGTCACATCCCCACCAGCAAAAATACCAGCAACTTTTGTTTCCTGATTCATATCAACTTCAATATACCCTTTTTCATTCACTATTCCCAAATCTTTTACAAATTCTGTAATAGGATCTAATCCTATAAATGGAAAAATTCCTTGTGCTTCAATTGTAGAAAGCTCTCCTGTGTGAGAATCTTCTACAATCAACCCCACAACTTTTTGATCTTCAACTTTCACTTCATGAGGTTTCTTTAAATAATGGATTTCAATGTTGTCTTTTTCTTGTAATTTATTAACTAAATATTGATCAGCACGCAACACATCACGACGCACAATAATATGCACATGATTCACAATATCACTTAAATAAATAGCTTCTTCAATAGCACTGTTTCCGCCACCCACAACACAGACATCTTTATTTTTAAAGAAAGGTCCATCACAGACAGCACAATAAGACACACCTCTTCCACTCATTTCCTCTTCATGAGGGATTCCCATATGACGTTCTTTTGTACCTGTCGCAATAAAGACATAGCGTGCTTCGTATGTTTTATCACCTACATAAACAACTTGATGATCTTCATGATGTTCAATACGTGTCACTTCACCATATTCATATTGAGCACCAAAAGATAAGCATTGTTCATACATGGCATAAGCCAATTCTGGTCCTTTTGTTATTAATCCAGGATAATTTTCTATTTCAGCTGTTAAATTCATCTTTCCACCAGGTGCTCCACCATCTAAAACCAAAACACTGGCTCCTGCTCGTGTGGCATATAAGGCAGCTGTTAAACCAGCTGGACCAGCACCCACAACAATTAAATCAGTCATCCATTCATCTTCCTTTCTACAAATGTTATAATTTCTGACATATCATCTATCAGTAAATCAGGAGCTAAAGCTTGCATTGCCTGATAACCTTTAGGTGTCCATTTAACACCAGCGGTATAAATACCTGCATTTTTTCCAGCTTGTATATCAGTCACATTATCTCCAATATATAAACCGTTTAAACAATGAAATGTATTCATTACTTTTAAAATACCTTCAGGATTTGGCTTGACATGTTCAACATCATCCATTCCTAAAATCATATCAAAATAAGGAGTAATTTCAAATAAATCCAGCCCAATCAAAGCAGCCTGACGATATTTGGTTGTGACAACCGCTAATGGATAACCTTGTTTTGATAATGTTTTTAAGGTTTCTTCAACATAAGGGTAAATGGTCACATAATCCTGATGATGAGCATGATTATATGCGCGATAATAATCAATCAGTTCCTCAATCATATCATCAGGAAAATATCTAGAAAATGTATCTTTTAAGGCTGGGCCTAAAAATGATAAATGTTCCTGATCACTGATTTGATAGTCTGGCTTATAATGATGAAAGACATGTTCAAAAGATTTTCTAATTAACAAATCTGTATTTAATAATGTCCCATCCAAATCAAAAATAACTGCAAAATCTTTTTTCATAGTAACTCCTTTATATGTATTATATCATGAATATCACAAAGCTTATATGATTATGCTTTTAAAATATTTTCGATTTCATGAACCAATATTTTCATTTGTTCCATTGTGCCTATTGTTATTCTTAAATATTGCTCAATTCTTGGTTGATGAAAATAACGAACCAGTATACCTTTTTCTCTTAATTGTAAAAATAACTTCTGAGCATCATACTGAGGATGTTTCACAAAGATAAAATTGGCTTTTGAATCAGGCATTACAAAACCTAACTTTTTCAATTCAGACTTTGTATATTCTCGTGTTTCTATGATTTTTTGAGCATTTTGTTGAATATAATCACTATCTTCCATACTCGCAACACCAATAGCCTGTGCCAAACTATCAACAGGATAAGAATTAAATGAGTTTTTCACATCATATAGTTTAGCGATCACTTCCTGACTTCCTAGAGCTACCCCTAAACGAATGCCTGCTAATGAACGATATTTAGAAAATGTTTGTGTAATCAATAAATTTGGATATTTTTGAATCAATGGAACAGCACTTTGACCACCAAAATCAATATATGCTTCATCAATCACAACAATACTATCCTGATTATGTTTTAAAAGATCTTCAATCATACCTAACGAAACACATAGTCCTGTTGGGGCATTGGGGTTAGGGAAAATAATACCAGAATTAGGCTGAATATAATCTTCTTTGTCGATTTCAAAATCTTGATTTAAAGGAATTTTTTTGTAAGCTATCTGATACAGCTCACAATAAACTGGATAAAAAGAATAACTGATATCAGGAAACAGCACTGGTTCTTGACCATTAAAGCATGTTAAAAAGATCAGTGCCAGCACTTCATCTGAACCATTTCCAACAAAAACCTGACGTGTATCTAAATGATGATAATCAGCTAATGCCTGTCTTAATGCATCCGCATCTGGACGTGGATATAAAGCCAAATGTGAAGAATCAAAATTCAAAATCGCCTGTTTCACTTTTTCACCTGGATCATATGGATTTTCATTCGTATTTAATTTAATTAAATTTTTAATTTGTGGTTGTTCTCCTGCTTCATAAGGTTGAACATTTCTTAACTTATCTTGCCAACTCATTATTTTTCCCTCCTAACATATCTTGAATCACTTCATGAACATAATGAACATGTCTTGGTATCATTGATTTGATATCTTCATGAGCATGTTTAAAAGTATAACCCTGTCTGATAGCTTGCAGCATAGACAAATCATTATATGAATCACCTATCGCATAAATATCCTGTTCATTGATACCTAAATGCTGACAAAGCCATGTCATACCATTGCCTTTAGAACATCCTCTTGCGACAATATCAACATAATGCAAATTATAATACACACTGAGCTTATCCCCATAATGCTTTTGAATATATTCATAACAGGCTTCTGTGATTGTCATTTCCTGATTATCCTGATGAAAAGAAATAATATCAAAATGTGGTGCATTCTGATAAAGTTCCTGAAATGAAACATCAACTGGCTCTTCAAGATTTGTCATATGTTCTACACACTGTCCATGACTAAAACCATAACTGACTGCTCCATCACTATAAAAAGAATATAAATCGTTAAATTGTGTCACATAATCTAAAATAGCTCTCCCAGTATGCGCATCCATCTTTTTTTCATATAAAACACGATGATTTCTATCTAGAATTTGAGCTCCATTATTTAATATTAAATAATCATAAGGAAATGGAATCTCATTTAAAATCCATTTCATTTCAAAAAGTTGTCGACCTGTACAGAGTGCTATTTTATGCCCTTGTTTTTGTAGTTCTTTCATCCAATCAATGTTATCCTGACTTATATTTTGATTGTCATGAACCAATGTTCCATCTACATCACTAATCAATATCTTCATTACATATCACCTATTGTTCCTATTATATCTAACCTATATCAAAAAGCAAAGTGAAATTTTGTATATTGTTATTCTTGCACATAAATAGATTTTATCATATTTTCCATACAATCCTATTTTCCATATAATCCTATAATGCAAAAAGGATTGACTTCTATGCCATATAGAAACCAACCCTTCTTTTAAATTTTTAAGCAATATAATCTTGAGGTGTATGCACATAAGTCAACTTTGAATAATAAGATTGATCTCTACGGTATACAACAAATGAAGATTGTCCATCATAATTTCCCATACCATAATGACCTAGTCTTTCTTTTTTCTCTTCAAATTCTTTTTGACGTTCTTTAAAATCCTGCATCAATTGTGTTGTTGTGCTTTGTTGACCAGTAAATGTTTGTACAAGTTTTTGTTGGTCTTCTGTCAAAAATAATTCATCAAAAGTTGTCGCATGATCTTTGATAAAAGTAATTTTCTCATCATTATAATTATGTGCTCTATCAAATGTACGTTGAACCTGAAGTGTGAGGTTTTCATCTATTTGAATCTGATAAGTCAAATCATAAAAAATATTGTAATTATCTGCAATTTGAATCTGATAATTTTTTGTCCATGATCCAGCTTGCTTTTGTGATAATGAAGCTTCAAATTTTTCTATATCATCGACAATACCATCAACATTTGTAAACTGATTTTGAAAATCAGCTAATGTATCATAAACAGCAATCACTCTCATTGCATCACCCTGAATTTCAGGAAGCTCCACTCGCTCATTGTGTTGGATGGTTTCATCGCTTACCATATTATTAAGAACGCGACTATATAATAAAGGAATAGTTATAAATGAAAAGAAAATAATGACATACAACAAATAAGTCATCGCTTTATTTTTGGGTTTTTGATAACGATAATTGTTCCTTAAATCTAATCCACAATGAGAACAAAAATTCTCATTCTCCTTTAATTCGTGTCCACATCTCGGGCATTTTTTCATATTCTATTCCTCCTCAAAATAATCATTCATAAAGACTTCAAATTCATCTAAAAACGCTTGTTTCCTTTTTTGTTGTTGTTCACGATCTTGGATATCAAAATAATCTTCATCCAAATACTGATAAGTTTCATCTATTTTCCCATTTCTAATAACCTCAATTGTAGGTGTCCAATCAAAATCTAATCTTTGATAAATATTTTCATAAAAGTCTTTTTCTGCCTGTGTTGCATCATCATCTCGAGCACGATCACGATATTCCTTAATATTCAAATAATAAATACCTGTTCCTTCATGCTCATTGATGTACTCTTCTAATACAGGATAAAAATCCTGACAATCTCCACAGTCCGGTCTACCTATATATAATAAAAAAGTGACTTTTTGATCAAGCTTTTCTACCAATTCTTCATAAGGTATTTCTTGAATACCTTGAATAACCAATTTCTCTGTTTGTGTATGTTGACATCCTATTAATAATAGACATATTATAAATAGGCATATCCATTTTTTCATGATTATCACCACTTTTGTTTAATATAACATAAAGACTCATCAATAATCAACTTATGTCTTTCCATTTTCAAAATCTATCATGACTTTTTAAACTCTATATTAACTTTATGCATTTATTGTATTTAAAAAACGCACAAACGTGCGTTTTCATCATCTAAACTCATTTATATCTATGAAACTGGAATAGTGACTTCTTCTACTTTTGAATTTCCATAATCAGCAATCGACTGTTTTTGGAGTGATGTCAATACATCAGCTTCATTTTCAACATAATCAAATGAATCATTATATAAACGTGATTCTCCCATATATTCATCATCACTATCATAACTAGAATCAAAGTTTGTGTAATAATACATATATCTTGTTTTTTCAACATCTTGATGTGTTGAATAGTCATAACTCTGATAAGTTTCTTTAAAGACAAAGACTAAATAATTTCTTTGATATTCAATATTTTCTGTATTTTCTTTAATATAATAAGACTTATAGAAAGTTCTTTTTGAATCGGTATCATAATAAGATGAATTTGTTGATTCTTGTAATGCAGCATCATATGCTTTTTGATAAAGCGTTTTATCAATTTCAGAAGCACTTTGATATTTCACAATTAAACCTGAAACATCAAATTGCTTTGATTCTTCTTTTAAAACAACTTTTAATTGTTTAGCTGTTTCCTTTGAATATACGGCTGTTACTGTTACTTTATCGCCATTAGAAAGTTCTCCATTATTTTCAATATCAAATGAAATATCACCAACAAACTGTGCTAACTGAGCATTAGTCATATCATAGTCAATATCTGACTCATCAATATAGGCTTCCCCAGCACCATCATATCCATCATATGATACGGTCATGTTTGCAAAAGCATCAATAACTGTTTTATTGAAGAATGTATCCCAAATCTTATATCCTACAAAAGCTAGCACAACAACAATGACAGCACCTAAAATCATTTTCCCATTTTTTGTTTTCAAAAATGCAATAGCTTTTTCTTTTGTAATGACGGGTTCTGCAGGTGTCTTCACTTCTTGTGTTGGGGCAGTTGTATCTTCTGTAACTGTTTGATGCACTGGTGGTGGTGATTGAATCGTCTGTCCCTTCCCAGCTGGTAAATAAGCATCTAAAACGGACACATGAATCACTTGATCTAAACGCAACATGATAAATAAATGTAATAATGCTGAAGCAAAAACAAGAATACCCATGATAGTTGTGAAAGTTTGATTTCCACCCAAACCTTGTAATGAATTACCTAGACCTATCATCTGGAATCCAAAAAATACGGAAAAGACTGTGTGTAAAATAGCATCCCATAAAATACCCTGAACTTTTTCTGTCTTTAAATAATAAAGATATAAAAGTACAGTTACAACAATCACACCTAATACACCAACCATCAAAAAGATAGCCCAGTTAATAAGACTTGATAATGAACCCATCAAACTGAATACATCTGATGCCATAGTCGCAATTCTCCATAAACTGATAGATAATATCAAGTCAAATATGAGAATCAATAAACATAGCGGTTTAAAAGAATATGTTTTTTTCATTGTGATTCCCCTCCTTCATCGGGATTTGATTCTTGAGAAGAACTCTCCTGATTAACGTTTATAGCCTCACCACAAAGTAGTGATGGTGTATATGGCTGTAAGAATGAAAGATGAATCACATGATACATCTGTAAAAGAACAATAATATGGAAGATAGCACCAATGAATGTCACAACCAATGTCAATTGTAAACTTCCTAGAATTGATGCAACCATATTACTTTCTGATTGTGTAGACCCCCATATCAATGATCCTAATCCTCCCATGACTGTTGACATGATTGTATCAAAGAAGCGTAAGAATAAAACAAATTCAATTGCCCCTATAACACAACTGATAATGATAGCTATTTTTCTTTCTTCATAAATAAAAAATACAAGTAATAAAATCGCAATGACTGCTGTTGCGACAATGCCTAATAAAAAAATCAAAGAAGCATTTGTCAATGAATCTGTTGAAAAATTCGCCAAGCTTGCATAATCACCCGAACTTGATGCATTTGCAAGACTGTTTAATGGTGAATAAATCATATATGTTCCAATGAGTGCTATAACATTGACAATAGCCGTTGCGATAGCCAATGGAGCATATTTTAATTTTGGTTTCATAATAACCCCTCCCTTTTACTTATTATATCATATTTTGACATAGATAGACTTATTTTCATGTTGTCTACAAAAAAAAGGCCAGACGTTTTGATTCGTCTTAGCCTTCATTTCTATTATTTTAATAAGCTTTCTCCAGTCATTTCTTTAGGAATTGGTAATCCTAATAACTGTAAGATTGTTGGAGCTAAATCTCCTAGTTTTCCACCTTCTTTTAATTCTAAGTGTGTATTTGTTAGAATTAAAGGTACTGGATTTGTTGTATGAGCTGTAAATGGATTTCCTTCTTCATCCAATAGTCTTTCACTGTTACCATGGTCCGCAGTAATTAACATTGTTCCACCAAGTTCAAGAACTTTTTCATAAACTTCTCCAACACATTCATCAACGACGCTGACTGCTTTGATAGCTGCAGGAATAATTCCAGTATGTCCAACCATATCACAGTTTGCAAAGTTGACAATCACAACATCATAGATATCTTTATCTAATTCAGCAATTAATGCATCTTTAACTTCATATGCACTCATTTCTGGTTGTAAATCATAAGTGGCAACTTTTGGTGAATTAATTAAAACACGAGTTGCTCCTTCAATTTCTTTATCAACTCCACCATCCATAAAGAATGTAACATGCGCATATTTTTCAGTTTCAGCAATTCTTAATTGTTTTAATCCTTGAGCTGATAAATAATCACCTAAAGTATTTGATAAATCCAATGAATGGAATGCGATATCTCCATTAACAGTATCAGCATATCTCATCATACATACAAAGTGAATATTTTGTGGTTTATCTGCTGGTTTAAAGTTATCATAAACATCAGCAGTGAACACATTAGACATTTGAATTGCTCTATCTGGTCTGAAGTTAGCAAAGATAATAGCATCATTATCTGCAATAGCACCATTTGTATCTGGATTATATCCAGGAATCACGAATTCATCATAAACTTCTTTCGCATATGAATCTTTGACATATTGAACTGGATCACTATAAGTTTCACCAGATTTTCCAATTAATGCATTATAAGCTAATTCAATACGATCCATTCTTTTATCTCTGTCCATAGCATAATATCTACCAGAGATAGAAGCAATTTGACCAACACCAATTTCATCCATTTGATCTTGTAATTCTTTCACAAAATCAGCACCGCTATCAGGCGCTACATCTCTACCATCTAAGAATGCATGGACATAAACTTTTTCTAAACCTTGATCTTTTGCAAGTTTTAACAATGCATAAATATGTTCATTTGAAGAGTGAACACCACCATTTGATAATAATCCCCAAATATGTAACTTAGAATCATTATCTTTTGCATGTTGAATTGCTTTTAAGAAAGCTTCATTTGTAAAGAATGTTCCATCTTCTACAGCTTTATTAATGAGTGTTAATGATTGGTACACAATTCTTCCCGCACCAATATTTAAATGCCCAACTTCACTATTTCCCATTTGTCCTTCAGGTAATCCAACGGCATTTCCACAAGCTTTTAAAGTTGTTGTTGGATACATGGCCATTAAATCATCTAAATTAGGTGTATTTGCTAATTTGACAGCATTTCCATCAACACGATCAGTTAATCCATACCCATCTAAAATACATAAAACTACAGGTCTTTTTTTCATATTCTCTATACCTCCATATGCGTCCATTATACAAAATTTGACTTAAAAAATAAAGTTATAAAATACATTTTATCTTCTTTTTCTAGGAGTAGAAATCATATAAATACCAATAAAGCTAATCAGCAATGGCCAATAAGCCCTAATACTTGATTCTAATTGCTTCATAAACTCATTTTGCTGTCCTTGATTAATTGTTAATAATACACCCAACATCATCATTATGATACCTATATTCTTTCTTAGATTCATTATTATCACCAATATTATTCTAGCATCTCCTATTTACGAAGTTTGTCATTATCAAGTAAGGAATGACAAAAGCGTAGCAAGCCTCTTAAATCAACAGGTTCTCTACCTTTTTGTGAATAGACAATCACTTCCAGTCGATTATATTCAAAACGATTAGAATGAATAATACTATTCATATCTCTACGTAACTCTGGTGGTGTCACAATCATTAAATTTTCTGACATTTTTCTAAGTAAAATACACAATGTTGCTAATGAAAGTTCTAAATCCAAAGTTGCTTTGGTTCTATCATGAGTCAAAATATAAGAATCAAAAACTCCCTTTTTATCATCAATCTGATTAAAACGATTTAAAATCATTTCAACACTGACAACATTATCTTCTAAAGCTTCCATATAACATAAACGCTTTAATTCCCTTTTGCTAGACATAGCATCACCCTATTTCATTATACATGAAATCAAACCATTATACAAAAAAAGTCAGCTTTCGCTGACTAATCTTCACGATACAAACAATATAAACCATGACCATAATAAATCATCGCAATAATCATTAACACTAGAGTTGAATAAATCAATACTGATGATAACAATGTTCGAGGAATATAGAATGCGACTAATATAATAGACACAACAAAGAATACTGCAGTCGCCACTTTCCCAGGCATTTGTGCCTGAGATAAATGTTTATCTTTTTTACGATAGATATAATACCCTACAAATAGTAACATACCATCTTTTAAAACAATAATCGCAACTAATAAGGCATAAGCTGGATATGTATACATCAATGTGCATGCAACGACGAACTGTGTCAGTTTATCAGCCACAGGATCAATTAACTTACCAAGTTCTGTAATCATATGATATTTTCTAGCAATGAATCCATCCAGAAAATCACTTAAACTCGATAGCACCAACACCCCAGCAGCCACCAAGTGCCCCTTATCTGATTGCAAATCAAAATATGCCCACAAAAATACGGGTACAAGTAATATACGAAAATAACATAATATATTTGGAATACTGAATATCTCTTTTTTTGTAAACATCATATGTCCCTGCCTTTATATATTCCCTATTATAAGGAAAATAGATAGTGAAGTCAACGTATGTTATTTTTGAATATATTCGATAATATCCTGAATAATTTCATCTTGCTTCAATGAAGAAATATCTATCTGATGTGTAGATAACTTATCATAACAAGACATACGCTCTAAGCTTCTTTTGATGATGCTTTCTTCTCTTAGACCTAAGTCAATATCTTTTTGAAGATGTTGTCTTAATGTCTGTTCATCACAGACAAGGGATATTGAATAAACCTGACAGTCATGTAAACAAAGACGATCACAAATTTGGTCAATAATAGATTGATCATGCATCACCCAACAAAAAATAATATTTTCAATCACAGAACAGTCAATAAAAGACTGTAACTGATAGACAATATTATTGATGACCATGGCTTTGGTTTCCTCATTCACAATAAAAGGATGCATATCCCAACACCAATCACCATCTAACATAACGCTATGATTTAATTTCTTTTTTAAAAGTTGACTCGTGGTTGTTTTCCCAACTCCCATCGTTCCACCAATCATAATAATCTTTTTCATATAACCTCCAAAAAAAGCTTCGGGTCTTTTCCCAAAGCTTTTAAAATTTCAAGAATTTTCTAACTGATACAAAACTTCCAATCAAACCAACACCACATCCTAAAGCAACCATTATTCCTGAACATTGCCAAATAAATGGGAATGGTTCACGCATTGATAACATGGCTGGCAATAAATCCACAGCTCCACTGTATATCCAATTATATCCAAAATACATCACCAGAATAGGAACAATAGAACCTAATAAACCAATAAAAACACCCTCAAGCATATATGGTAAACGAATATACCAGTTGCTTGCTCCAACCATACGCATAATGCTGATTTCTGTTTGACGTGATGTAATTGTAATCTTGATTGTATTGGCAATCATAAACAATGCAATAATAGTCAGCCCTACAACGAAAATAGCACCACCATTTCTAACTGTTTCTAAACTATTCACTAAAGAATTTGTAGAGTCTCCACCAGATGTCGCTTGATTGACATGTTCTAAACCACTAATCTGATCAGCTACCGTATCTATTTCTTTGGCATCGTCTACTTCAACAACATAAGCCGCTCCTAAAGGATTGTTTTCACGATAACTTTCAAACAATTTTTTCCCATCTTCATCCTGCATTTCAATTAACTTATCTAACTCATTTTCCTTAGATGAAAAAGTTGCTTTCTTAACGCCATCAATTTTTTCAATTTCAGGCAATATCTGTTGTGCTTCTTTATCACTGATTTCTCTATCCATCTGTACATAGATTGTTAAACTATCTTCAATACTATAAGTCATATCCTGAATATTAATCGCAATAACTCCAATCACTGCAATTAATAATAAGGTTATAGTCACTGCAAAAATAGATGATACAGACATAACGCCATTACGCCAAATATTTTGGAAAGCTGTTTTACAGTGTTTAGGAAAGTTTCTTATACAACTAATGAATTCCATCAACATAACCTCCTACACTTGTATCCGTTTTAATACAACCATCTTCAATTAAAATTGTTCTTTTTTTATGTTTTTGAACAATTTCTTTATCATGTGTAACAACTAATATTGTTGTATGATTAATTTCATTAATTCGCTCTAATAATTCTATAATTTCATGAGAAGTATCAGGATCCAAGTTTCCTGTTGGTTCATCAGCAATCAAAACCTTAGGATTATTCACAATCGCTCTGGCAATCGCTACACGTTGTTGTTGACCACCAGATAATTCATGAGGAAAAGCATTGGCTTTATCTTCTAATCCAACAAGTTCTAATGTTCTTCTCACTTTTTTTCTGATTTGAACTTTAGGTGTATCCGTCACTTCTAATGTAAAAGCCACATTTTCAAAGACTGTTTTTTTAGGTAATAATCTAAAGTTTTGAAAAACAACACCAATATTTCTTCTAAAATAAGGAACTTTACGATCTTTAATTTTAGAGACATCCTGTCCTGCTACTATAACTTTGCCAGAACTGGCTTTTTCTTCACGATACAATAATTTGATGAAAGTTGATTTACCTGCCCCAGTTGGACCAATGACATAAACAAACTCACCATCACCAATATCAACATTCATATTATTAACGGCTCTTACACCGGTTTTATATACTTTTGTTACATTTTCAAGTTTTATCATCCAATCACCTCTCGACATATTATAACATATATTTCAACGAATAAAATGGGAAATAATGGATTTCTTGTAAAATCATAATGAACACATTTTTCTGTTTTTCTTTGTTTTCTTTTTAAAATTTTGTATAATAATATT